>DREN01000039.1 GCA_011051075.1 Deltaproteobacteria bacterium
AAGTATTGTGCTCCATCCCGGTTCCGGTTCCCCGGACAAGAACCACCCGCCCCGGTTCTGGATCGATCTGTTCGGGGTTCTCTCAGGTGAAACAGGCCCGGGCGATCTCGAATACGTGTTTCTTCTTGGCCCGGCAGAGGAGTCCATTCGTCCCTGTCTTGAGGGGAGGTTCCGGAACGGGGCAGTGAGGGGGGTCTCCTGTCCGGACAGGGAAGGCCTCATCAATACCCTATGTGAGGCGGCCGTATTCCTGGGGCATGACAGCGGCATTACCCATCTTTCCGCCATGCTGGGCACTCCCACGGTGGCGCTCTTCAAAAAGAAAAACACCGCTCAATGGGCCCCCCTGGGCCCCAGGGTCGCCATTGTCCGGGGCAAGGAGCCGGGGCCTGGGCTTATTGAGAGAGCAGTTAGGGCTTCAAGGCGGTTTCTTGGTATACCTGGCCGGGGCGATCTGTGATTTCGCCCATTATGAGGGAAAACTCTTCGACCAGCAGGAATGGACTAACCGTGAGCCCTTAGAACCCTTCCCCTATTTCACGGTGGGCAGCATCTCCTGGGGCTGGGTGAGAAGGAATTCCCCCTTCTCTATCCATTCCTTCAGGATGTTTGCTATCTCCAGGGCCCTCATATAGGATGAGAGGGGCACGGAATGGACCTCGTGGCCGTTCAGCCTGATGGTCCCGCTTTTGAGCTCTGCGTAGCTCACCTGTCCCAGACTGGTCGGCTCGCCGTTCGGATAGTCCTTTCCATAGTCGATAATCTGGGTGTAGATATCTTCATCGGATACCGCCGTAAACCTTGCCATTTTCGCGTTAAGTATGGGGATGGGGACACCGAGGCCAACGGCGAGAGAACACCCGTAACCCAGCAGACTCACCCCCACAACCCACCTTGGGTCCATCTCCTTGAGATGGCCCATGACCATCAGGGTGCCGGCCGGACTCAGGGGGGTCCCGGACTTATCCCTTTTGACGTTGGGGTTGTGCTGGGTCCCGGGCCCTATGATATGGCCCCTGGCGCCTCCAAGGAAGATGCTGGTGCCCAGGCCCATGGTGAGATAGTAGGGGTCGTTGAAAAGTGGACTCAACTGGCCCGAGGTGGAGTAGTTGGCGTTTCCCGCATTGGGTTTGAGCACCCCCATATAGGTGTATACGGTCTTGTTGGTCATATTAACGGCGCAGTTATAGTTCTGATAGCCGTTCCTGGGATTGAGCAGGACCGCGTATGGAAGATCGGCAAGGGTAACCTTTTTTTTGAACTCCCGCTTGGGATAGCAGTCGGTCCCATAGGCCGTGCCCCTCAGTTCCACCTTTTTCCCGGCCACAAGATCGTGGATAACGTGACCGCCCCCGTATTTGAACTGGCCGGGATGGACACCGTTTAAGGGGTCGTCTTCAGTGGGTTCGGTAGCGCCGATATAGATGTCAACGGCGGCAAGGCCCGCATAGGCGGGCACGTCGTTTATCCATACCCGGGAGGCCTTGATCCCCGGCCTGGTATGCCCGAAGTTGATAAAGGCCCCGGACGAACACATGGGAGCAAAGGTTCCGGTTGTCACCACGTCGATTTCACGGGCCGCCTTTTCAGGTCCCTTTTTCCTGACAATATGGGTCATTTCATCGGCCGTAACCACCACGGCCTTCCCCTTTTTTATTCTCTCGTTGATCTCGTCTATTGTCTTGGAAACCCGTTTCTTAGGCATTTTCAGTGATCCTCCCACGGTTGTTTGAGTTAGAATCAAGGGGTGGCATTCGACGATTCATGGTGATAACTCACCCCTGAGTCAACCCTGAAACTTTATATAATAGGCCCAATAAACCGCCCTGACAAGAAAAAGTTCGACCTGTGCGCTGAAACTTCAGCATTTGTGGATACGGCATCTATCCCGCCCGTGGCGTGAGTCTGTCCGTGGGGGCCTCTTTTCCAAAGGACGCAAAACCCTATCTCATTTTATAGGGACGGCGGCATGCGCTTGAAATAAGCTACGGGAAAGCCCCAGCCCAGGAGAGGGTCTCGGTTGGAGCATGTACGGGTCCTGCCTGCTCCGAAGCTGTAATCCAACTAAGGGGGCGTTCCATGTCGTGATGGGATATTTTGTTGCGTCCTTTGGAAAAGAGGCCCCCACGGACTAAGGGTAAGCGCGCAGGTCGAAAAAGTTCGTTCTGTGCGGTGGGGATAGGTAGGAATGAGGGTCAAGGCGCCATGACAAACAGGCCTCCGTGGTCCTCAAGCGCGTAGAGCTTTTCCACCATGAACTCCACGTACCTGACGCACCTGTCCTTCCAGATGCCCGACTGGAGAAACTTCTCGTACTCGCCTGGTTTGGAAAAGTCCATGCCTATGAGACCTCGGCAGGTGATATCCCCGAACTGCCGGTTGAACTCGCTGACGATCCTGGCGGAAAAGGTGCGTATGAGGTTGCGTGCCTGGCCTGCCTGTTTCTTGTCCTTCAAAGGGCAGCGGTGCCTCAGCCCGATACACACGGCAGATGCCGATACCACCCCGCATGGCGCGTCCTGATACCCGCCGATACCGCCTAAGAACGGGATCCCGGCCCACAGAAAGTCCTCGTTGTCCATGCCGTAGGCCTCCCACATGACCTGCAGGATGGAAGGCCCTCAGTGATACCCCCGGTACATGAGTTTCAGGGCCCGCTCCTTTGCCTCCTCAAGCGGCATGTTCATCCCCATCGGTCTATCCTCCTGGAAAAAAGGTTGCATAAATCAGTGGCTCAAGTCGTTGTACATGAAAACCCCACCCGGGACAAGTCCATATTCGCATATGATCAATTCCCCCTACAAGCTGTTCCCTTTACCGTTAGTATAGACTTTCAGATAAAGATTTTGGACTGCGTTATCGGTCGGAGTCGTCGACCACGTACTATGGGTACGACTTACTCCGATTCCTCCCTCTGGCCTTGCCAAAATCATTTGTGTTACGATACTTGAAACTTGAAACTTGAGAAAGAAGTGACAATTCAGGTTGGTCGTGCCGCCGGTTTTTGTCCATTGTAGGTGCGGCTTCAGCCGCACGACGTGGTCTCTTTGCGTCTTCGCGGCTTTGCGCGAGAATTTTCCTTATGGGGCAGCGGCGCGGCATGTCAGGGGTGACAGTCCTGAATGCCGCAGGGGATCACTGAATGGGTGTATCGAGCCTTCTGCTCAGGGCCTTCATCTCCTTTGAGATCTCAGGCCTTGTGAGTATCACGACCAGGTCAAAGGTCTCCTCCCTGCGCTGGCCGTTTTCCGAGTATTTGAGGGACAGGGGGGCGTTCTCCTGATCCCTGACAACCGATTCGGGCGCCCCTTCAATAAGCCTGAGCCCCGATACCTCTTGGGCCTCCTTGAGAAAACCCTCTTTAAAGCCGTCGTTAAAGGGAGAAACCAGCGTCACCTCCAGGTTTTCGGTCTTGGAAAGGGCGATGATCGCCTCGTTTACCCCAAGTATCAGGGAGGAGAGGAGGTGCTCGTCATCCTGACCGGCATGGCCCTGGATAATGGCCAGGCGGGACGGGATCTGTCCGTCCAGGGGGGAGACCACCATGCCGTCGGTGGGGCCGGTGGGGGAGAGCATCCGTTCAAACTGGATATCGGTAATCACATCTGCGTGGGTGCCGAACCCCAGCCCGGGATCGATGGGGGCAAAGGCGTTGTCCTGACCCTTTGTTATTACTACCTCGTCGAACTCCAGGTCCAGTTCCTCATCGGGTATGGAGAAGTCGATGGCCTCTGGTTCGCACTCGGCCCAGCAGAGGGCGCAGCCCAGGCAGCGCCTGCAACTGAGGCATCGTTTGGCCTCTTTTACGGCCATATCCTCGGGGAATCCGGTCTCAACCTCCACGAAGTTCCCCCGCCTCTCATCCACGGATATCTCGGGCATCTCGGCCCTGGGAGAGGGCACGTCGTCAAAGGGTATGATATATCGTTTTTCCTTTTCGTAGATCATCTATCTGCTCCTCAGGTATTCATGGATCCCCTCGGCCGCCCTTTTGCCGGCCGCTACCGCGCGAATGGCGATATCCGGTCCTGTGACCACGTCCCCGCCTGCAAAGACGCCGGGGATGTTGGTGGCGCAGGTCTCTTCGTCAACGTCAAAAGTATTCCAGCGATTGATCTCAAAACCGTGGTCTTCACCAAGGAACTCAAGGTTTGTGCCCTGGCTGATGGCGGGAACTATGGTCTGTGCGTCAATGACGTACTCCGATCCCTCGATGGGGACGGGCCGCCTGCGGCCCGAGGCGTCTGGCTCGCCTAACTCCATCTTGATGCACTTCATTCCCGAGACCCTGCCGTCCTTGCCCAGGATCTCCACCGGGGCGGCCAGGTATTGAAGTATGACACCTTCGTGTTCTGCCGCGTCGATCTCCCACGAGTTGGCAGGCATCTCCTTCTTGGTCCTGCGGTAGAGGATATATACCTCGTCAAAGCCCATGCGCCAGCCCACCCGGGCAGAGTCAATGGCCGCGTTGCCACCCCCTATGACGATCAGTTTTCCCTTGGTCTCAAAGGGTTTGCCCAGGGCCTGGTCCCTGAGAAAGGTTACGCAGTCAACGATCCCCTTGCCCTCGTACTCATCCTCGCCCGGGACCCTCAGCTTAAGCCCGCGGTGACAGCCCGCGCCGATGAATATGGCGTCGTTGTTCTTCCTGAGTTCCTCAAAGGATAGATCCTCCCCGATCCTTTTGTTGTACTGGATATCTATGCCCATGTTGGCGATCAGGTCAACCTCACGCTGGAGGAGCTTCTTGGGAAGGCGGTACTCTGGGATCCCCACCCACAGGTAGCCGCCGGGTACGGGCAGGGCCTCGTAGATGGTGATATGCTCGTAGCCCTGCCTTGCCAGGTGGTAGGCGCAGGTAAGCCCTGCCGGTCCCGCGCCGATGATGGCGATCTTGCCCGGCAGTTTCTTATCCGGGGTTTCATAGACAGGCTCGATCCCCTGACTAAGCTCCACGTCGGCTGCAAAGCGTTTGAGGAAACAGATGCTGATGGGTTCGTCAAGGTACTGTCGGTTGCAGGCCGTCTCGCAGGGGTGGGGGCAGACCCTGCCGATGCTCCCCGGAAGGGGGAGCCTCTCCCTGATGGTGGCCAGTGAGTCCAGATGCTTTCCGTCCGCGATCTGACCCACGTAGGTCCTGATGTCCAGGTTTACCGGACAGGCCCTCTGACATACCGGCATCTCCTCCTTGAAGATATTATACCCGGCCGTGGCCGGGTTGAAGTAGTCAACCGCGGTCCTGAAGCCGAGGCCCTCGTCAAAGTCGTCAAACATGTTCACGGGACAGACCCTTATGCAGGCCTTGCAGTCGTTGCACTTGGTGTTGTCCACCCTCAGGCTTCGCTTCAGGATGCGCGCGCTCACCTTTCCGTTGTCCCGGTTGACCTTTTTGAGTTCGCTGTAGGTCAGAATCCGGATCTTGTCGTGATTGCGCACTTTATCCAGATCAGGATTCACAAACGCGTCATCCGGCCCTACGATCCTGTCCCTGGTGATCCTCTCCGCGCCCAGGGAGGGGAACTTTTCCACAACGGTTACATGGGCCCCTGTCCCGGCCTTTTCAAGGGCGGCGGCTACACCGTCTAACCCCCCCCCGACAATCAATACCTTTCTGTCTCCCACCGTGTTACACCTCTTGGTCTGTCATCTGAAATATGGGTGACCGGCCGGCCACCTTGCTGAGTGCCACCATCCCCTTTCGTTTAAGGGCGGTTATATACCTGAATACCCTTGCCGGGGGGATGGCCAGGTCCGCTGCCAGGTCCTTGACCGAGGAGGCAGTCTGTTTCAGCCTCATGAGGATCTCCTGGACCTCCATCTCCTCAACGATGATCATGTCAATGGCCCGGTTGAACTCATGCTCGGTGAAGATCTCGCCGTACATGTTGCCCGTTTCAAGAAAGGGGGTCCTCTTGCCGATTACCCATCTGATCTTTTCACCGGCAAGTACGGCCTCGGCCGCCTTGAGTTTCTGGAATATGCCTGGGGCCTTCACCTGGTCCCCGTCCCCCCCAAGGGGGCCCAGGTCGCGGATCTTTTCGTCAAACTCAGAGACCAGTTCGACAAACACTGATGCCTCGCCCGAGGAACACTGCCTGAAGGAGAGGCGCTCCTGGTTAAGGCCTATGAACCGGAAGAGCCTGCGGGTCATATCTATCCTGGCCTTTGCCTGGTGGTTACCCGTGATGTAGTGGCAGTCGCCGAAGTAGCATCCCACCACCAGGATCCCATCTATTCCCCCCTTGAAGGCCTTGGCCACCAGGGCAGGGTCGAGCCTGCCCGTACACATGAGCCGGACGATCTTGATCTCCGGCGTATATTGCAGTCTGGAAACTCCAGCCAGGTCAGCGGCGGAGTAGCCTCACCAGGTACAGCAGAAGGTCAAAATCCTGGGAACGAAGTCTGTCAATTCAAAAACCCCCATTTTGATTTATGATTGTTGATTTATGATTGTTGATTTATGATTGTTGATTGACAGTTGAAAATCCTTGGATGATGATTTGCAATGGTTAATTGCAAGAGACCAAATGAAACGCTTCAATCATCAATCGCCAATCATCGATCATCAATCCAAAAACGCCTCGATCTGGGCCCCTATCTGGCGGTCCGTAAAGGAGTTGATGGTCAGGGCATGCTGGTAGCAGGTGGCGGCGCAGACCCCGCAACCCTTGCAGGCCACGTCTATGACGTGAACCTTTCTCCCCTTGTCCGTGGTCCTGATCTCAAGGGCCCCGTAGGGGCAGAGAGCCACGCATAGCCCGCAGCCCCGGCAGGCGTCCTCGTCGGCCAGGACCGAGATGATCGGTTCCACCACCACAGAACCCTTGGAAAGGGGAATGGATGCCCTTGATGCGGCCCCTAAGCCCTGGGCCACGGTCTCGCGGATATTGGCCGGGAAACGGGCGCTGCCTGCCAGGAACACCCCGTCCGTGGCAAAGTCGAGGGGTTTGAGCTTCACGTGCCCCTCAAGGAAAAACCCGTTTTCATCGATGGGGACCCTGAGGAGCTGGGAGATCTCCTCCGCGTCCTCAGCCGATACCACAGGTGTGGAAAGGACCACCATGTCCGCGGGCAGGTCCATGTCCCGGCCGAAAAGGGGATGATAGACGTGGACCCTGTCTTCCTCCACCCGGGGAGGATTGGCAGGATCGTAGTTGATATAACGGATCCCCCTGGCCTTTGAGTCGCGGAACATCTCCTCGTTTTCCACTCCGTACATCTGCATGTCCCGGTAAAGGATCGAGACCTTTGCCCCGGGGACCTGTTCCCTGATGAGCATGGCGTTCTTAACCGCGGTCTGGCAGCAGATCCTGGAACAGTAGGGCCTCTCCTCGTTACGGCTCCCCACGCACTGGATTATGACAACGTTTTCGATCCCTTTGTCCAGGCCCTTTCTCAAGAGCTCTTCCATCTCAAGCTGGGTCACCACCCGTTTTCCGTCGTAGCCGTAAAGCCCTTCAGGCACAAGGGCCCGGCCCCCGGTGGCCACCACTATCACGCCGATGTCTATGGTGGTGACGCCGGAGGGGGTGGTGATATCCACATCGTACTTGCCTATGAACCCGCGGGCCTCTGTGACCTTGGCGTTTGTGAAGACGGTGATCTTGGGGTGGGTGGTAATGGCATCGATCTTTTCCTGTACCAGGGCCCTTGCGTCGGTCATGGTGGGACCTATGAGGTGAAGGCTGTTGAGCATGCCGCCCAGGGATTCCTCCTTTTCAACGAGGACCACCTCATACCCGCGGTTGGCAAGGGCCGTTGAGGCGGTCATACCTGCCATGCCCCCGCCTATGACCAGGGCCCGGCAATGCACCTTGGACATGATCGGTTCCTGGGGTTCTAACAGGGCCGCTTTTGCAACGCCCATGCGGATCAGGTCCTTTGCCTTGGTGGTGCCTGCCTCCTTTTCCTGCATGTGGACCCAGGAACACTGGTCCCTGATGTTCACCATCTCGAAGAGGTAGGGGTTCAACCCGGCTTCACCGCAGGAGCTCCGGAACAGGGGTTCATGGGTCCTGGGCGTACAGGATGCCACGACCACCCGGTTGAGGTCCTGCTCTTCTATCCCCTTCTTTATTTCATTGATCCCGCCCTCGGAGCAGGTGTAGAGATTCCTCTGCACAAAGGTCACGTGGGGGAGCTTTCTGGAAAACTCCTCAAGTTTCTCCATATCGAGGTAGCCCGCGATATTTGACCCGCAATGGCAGAGGAATACCCCTATCCTGATATCTTCCTTTTTGTCAGGCAACTGCTTTCTCCTTTTCTGTTTCCCATTGGAAGGCTGTTTCCGCGGCGCGCTGGGCAGCGCTCGAGGCCTGAGCAACCGATTCAGGCACGTCCATGGGCGACTCGGCGCACCCGCACACAAAGATGCCGGGGGTGGTGGTATCAACGGGAGATAGGGGAGAGGTCTTTATGAAGTTGTACTTGTCCAGCTCGACCCCCACGCGCTCGGCAAGTGTCGCGATCCCCTTTGTGGGGGCGCAGGCCGTTGCAAGGATAACCATGTCGAACTCCTCGCGTTTAACCTTCCTCTCCCTGGTATCCTCGTATATCACCACCGGATTGTTGTCCTGGCCCTCCCTGATTTCAGCCACCCGGCCACGCACATAGGTTATGTTGGAGTTGTTGCTCCCTCTTATCTTGTACTCCTCAAAGCCCTTGCCGATAGCCCGTATGTCCATGCCGAATATGGCGGAGCGGGTCTCGGGCTCGTGCTCGTGGGCGATGATGGCCTCCTTGATGGAGTGCATGCAGCAGTAGCCGGAGCAGAAGGGGTAGAATCTGAAGTCCCTGGAACCTACGCACTGGACAAAGGCCAGCCTCTTTGCAACGGTAAACCCCTGAGCCTTTTTCTTAAGTTCCCCGAGCGGCCCGGCGATCTCAAGATGGGAGGAGTACCTGTCGGCCCATTTCTTCCTGTCCTGATCGTCTTTGTACTCTCCTGCCTGATACTTGGCATAAAAGGAGGCGGACGGCTCTTTGAACTTCTTCTCGAATTTGTCCAGGGTCTTCCGGGATTTCTTGAGCTTTTTTTCAAGGGCCTCGATTTCGGCCATGACGGCCCGGTCAGAGGGCCTGTCCATGTGCCCGCCTGTGGGACCGCTGGCGCTGAGCAGCCTCTCGAATTCTATGGCCGTCACCACGTTGGGGA
>DREN01000163.1 GCA_011051075.1 Deltaproteobacteria bacterium
AGTGGTTAAGTCGTTGTTATGATTGATCATACCCATGATTGCCTTGAAAATTGGACAGTCAGCATTTGAAAAGCCATAACAATCTGAAATAGTAGAATATATTTTCCTACTCAACCATTTAACCACTCAACTATTCAACGAGGTCTGATTTATGTGGTTTGTGCTTCGTAATCTAATCTATTTTACCGTCTGAAACCTGAGCCCCTGCGGGAGTTCCTGATATCTTCCTCCGCAGACCTGAGTTCCAGCCCCACGTAAACGGGAACATTTTGAGGCCCGCTTATGATCAGGTGCTCCCTACCTTTAACTGCTTCAGTTTCAGGAAGGCCGGGTGCCCGTTTTCTTCCCGGCAACCGCATCTTCCCATGTTCAGGTTCGCCCCGCACCTGGGGCACAGCCCCTGACACCCTTCAGCACATAGGGTTTTTATGGGCAGTGTGAGGAGGATCTGCTCTCTTATGATCTCATCGGTATCACAGGTGTCGCCGGTGAAAAACCTTATCCCCATATCCTCTTCACACAACTCTATCTCGTTCTCGTTCACATCCTCAGGGGGAGGTGAGAGAAAAAGCCTGAACCCGGGTTTCAGCTCATGGAAATACTCAGATAGGCACCTGTCACACCTGACCCTGATTCCCCCGGACAGGCGGCCCTGTACGACAAGGTTCTCCCCGTCCCTGTAAAGCCTCATTCTGACTCTCAGGGTGCCTTCCAGGCCCAATATCCGGTCATCCCAATCCGCGTTCCTCCACCACCCCTGGTCAAGGGTAAGATCAAACTCACGGGGACCGCTTGAAAGATCTTTTATCCTTACGAGCATCAGGGAGAATCCTGTAAGGAGCAAGGGTCATCATGACCTTTCCCCCAACTTTCAGGTCTATGGTCTGCCGAAACAGAACTCAGGGAAGGTCCTGGCAAAGACGTACAGATCAGATTGTCATTTTTCCCCTGCAAAGCAGGACGACCTGTAAATGATCCTTGAATGAGTCTCATTTCCCAAAGCGAGCTTGGTGAGTATATAAAAACTCAGGTTTTGTCAATATATTTATGCGTTTTCTATGGGAAAGAGCCTATACAAAACCTCGCCCAACCTACTTTTAGGGGCAAATTTTCCCTTTTTTTCTTGACACTTATCCCTGTTTTCTGTTATTTTTTCAAGGAAACTTCAGGTTCATTTTCGTTTGTTTACAAGGCAGTGGGCGAGAGGCTGAACTACTTATGTGGAAATACAGGGAGCAACTGAGCTACTATCAGAAACTGAGGCGGTCGATTTACGAGATATTGAGAGATTCGCTGGAACGGAGGCTCATGAAGACCTCTCTGATAGATTCATTTTACAGTTACCTGAAGAACGGGGTCAAATACATTTTTGTCGATAAGAGCGAGCTTAAACCAAAATCAAAAAAAATGGAGAGGGAGTCGGAGTTCTTCAACACCTTTCTGGTCGTAATCTGCGAGGGAAGGCTCAGCAGTCAGTTGAAGAACTATATCCGCTTCTTCCCTGAAAACAGCGTGATCAAAAAGAACCTCCGGCACCTGCCCAAGTTTTCCCTTTACAAGCGGTTCCATCAGAACCTGCGTCATTTTGAAAGCCCGGGCTTCCTCGATTTTGTGGAAGACCTGTCCGATATCGATTACGCCCTTCTCATTCAACCTGATCCCTCTGTCAAAAAGAAAAACAGATACTCACTGACCCATTTTCACGTGAAGATCGACTGGCCCATCGCTGATGCAGCCCAGGATCTGGCCAAGTACCTCAGATATATCCAGAACGATCTGTATGAGAATGGAGACAAGGAGGCCCGAATACTCCAGAACAAGCTCTTTGAGTACTATGGATGCCACCATTCAGTGGGCGGAAGGCGCACCGCCGGACTCATTGCCGCTCAGCTCCTGCGAAAATCAGACTCCATCTCCACCGTGTTCGTCTCCAGTTCAGAGTCGCGCATCATGTACAAGTATTCCGAACGGGGCGTGTCCAAATTCTTCCTCATACGCTTTGACGAAAAACAGATCGCGGCATTGTGCAAGGCCCACGATCTTACAGCCGCTTTTGTCAAAACACACTTCATGTACGAGACCAAGGGCCTTTACCTGGGCATTCTGGAGGCGGCCTATAAGCACACGAGCCATTCAAAACCACCAAGGGATGGGAAGCTCAGGAAGGTAAAGCCTGCCTATAACTGGCTGAGCCTGAGAAACGAGTTTTTGCACCCAAGGCTTGAGTCTCCCCATGTGGCCCCGATCCGCTGCAACTGGGTCTACTCCCTCGATGACTGACCATTCGATCAAACACCGATCACAGGATCTTAAAAGGAGACCTTACTAACTATGTCAGAGAAAAATATCGTCACCCGCTTTCCACCCAGCCCCACCGGCTATCTTCATATTGGTGGGGCCAGGACTGCCCTTTTCAACTGGCTTTTCACCAGACAGAAAGGCGGGAAGTTCATCCTCCGCATCGAAGACACCGATGAAAACAGGTCTTCTGATGAGGCCACCAGGGCCATCATAGACTCCATGGAGTGGCTCGGTCTGACCTGGGACGAGGGGCCCTACTTTCAGTCCCGAAGGTACCATATTTATAATAAGGTGATAGACAGGCTCCTGACCGCCGGTGAGGCCTACCACTGCCACTGCTCGCCTGAAGACCTGGAGAAGCAGCGGCAGCGCGCCAGGGAGAGGGGACTCAAGCCCAAGTACGACGGAACATGCCGGGATCTGGGCCTTGGACCGGCACCCGGTTCGGTGGTCAGGCTAAAGATCCCCCTGACCGGGATAACCAGCTTTAACGACTTGGTAAAAGGCCCTCGAACCTTCAACAACGAGGAGCTGGACGACCTGATAATTCGACGTTCCAACGGGAGCCCCACCTACCATCTGGCAGTGGTGGCAGATGACATAAACTTAAGGATTACACACGTGATCAGGGGAGACGACCATGTAAACAATACCCCAAGGCAGATCCTCATTTACAAGGCCCTAAGAGAGCCGATCCCCAAATACGCCCATCTTCCCATGATCCTCGGACCTGATAAGACCAGGCTCAGCAAAAGACACGGCGCCATGTCTGTCCTGGCTTACAGGGACATGGGATATCTGCCCCACCCCCTGCTAAACGCCCTCGCAAGGCTCGGATGGTCCTACGGGGACCAGGAAAAGTTTTCCATGGCCGAGCTCATAGAGAAGTTCTCCCTCAACAACGTGGGAAAGGCTGCAGGGGTCTTCAATGCTGACAAGCTTCTGGACCTCAACGCCTGGTATATCCGCGAATCTCCCGATGAGTTTCTGACTGAACAACTCACGCCTTTCCTGGAGACCCAGGGGTTGAGCAGTCCGGATCACAAGACAGTGCGAAAGGCCGTATCTATCCTGAAGGTCAGAAGCAAGACCCTGGTTGAGATGGCCGAGGGGGCGCGTTTCTGCCTGAGTCAGGAGATCAGGTATGACAAGAAGGGGGATGATAAGTTCCTCAAATCGGGTGTTGTGGACCTATTGGAAGATCTGAACAGGAGGCTGAAGGCGATCCCGGAATTCAACCAGGAGGCCCTTGAGAAACTGTTTATGGATTTTCTGGAGGAAAAGGAGATAAAACTCAGGAAGCTTGCCCAGCCACTCCGGGTCGCTCTCACCGGTAAGACCGCCAGTCCGGGGATATTTGAGGTAATGGATATCCTGGGCAGGGAAAAAGTGGTTGAAAGGATCAGAAAGGCCGTCATCCACATAAGGAACAAGGAGAAGGGTGCGCCGGAGAGAAGTGAGGCGTAAGTTCTTAAAAAATCCGGGACCAGAGGCACGGGGGTTTTTGACAAATTACGGGGAGGCCTGATAACCCTAACTCTTCCCCTGCCTCCTCTTGAATATGATCAGGGTAACTACGGCGCCCAGGAGTATGAGGAGGGTGACCAGCTGAGTAACGCTCATTTGGCCCCCTATGATAACCCCGCGGTCATCGCCCCTGAAACGCTCTATGAAGAGGCGGGCCGTACTGTGAAGCATTAGGAGCCAGAGGAAGACCTGTCCCTGGAACCGTCTTTTCCGGTGGATCAGAAGCAGGATAAAAAAGATGATGAATCCGGAGATAGAGGAGAAAAGCTGGGTGGGATAGAGGGGGATATTAAGGGGTGCCAGGGAGTGGGGGTCTGTAAAGACCACCCCCCATTCCGGGCCCGAGGGCCTGCCGTAGCAACATCCCGCCATAAAGCACCCGATACGTCCGATGCCCTGACCAACGGCCATGGCAGGGGACCACAGGTCTGCCACCTTCCAGAAAGAAAGATCATGCCTTTTCGCATACCAGATGACGGTCAGGACCACACATAAAATTCCACCTGAAAACACCAGCCCCCCCTCCCATACCTTGAATACGTCCAGGGGCCGTTTTATATAGTGGGAGATATTCATAAGCACGTACATGATCCTGGAACCTACAATGGCGGAGAGGATTATGAGGAACCCCATGTCCATCGTCTGCTGGGGTCCTATCCCCTGGTCTTTACCTAACCTTACGGTAATCAGGAGTGCCGCCAGGAAGCCTGTGGCCACAAAAAGACCGTAGGTGTGGAGGGTGAAGGGGCCTATTGAAAAGAGATCGGGATGCATGGGGCTAACGCCTGAAAATAAGGGTTAGGGCTATGATGAACGTCCCCACTGTTATGGAGGCGTCGGCCACGTTAAAGGCGGGCCAGTGGTATGAACCCACGAAGAGATCGAGGAAATCCACCACCTCTCGAAATCTCAGGCGGTCAATCAGGTTTCCCACGGCCCCACCGGCTATGAGTGAAAGGCCAAGGGTAACCGCAATATCGTCCTCCTTGAGCCTTGAGAACCAGAAAACAAGGAGCCCAATGGCAACGATGCTGACCGAGATAAGGATCCAGAAGGTGGTCTCGGTGCCGGTCCTGTTCATGAACCCGAAGGCCATCCCCCGGTTCCGAACATGAACAAGGTTAAAGAACCCCCTTATAACCGGCACCGATTCATGGACCCTCAGCCCCCGTATTACCAGCAGCTTTGACACCTGATCCACAAGGACCACGAGTAGAGCGGGACAGATGATCAAGGCATAATTTCGTTTAATACGTCTTGGCATCGTCTACAGGTATTGGGATGGCTCTCGTCAGTTCCCACCGAGGGATCATGTATCCAGCAGCGCTCACATTTGGGATCAGATGAAGGTGAGACCTTCACCCTTAATCCGGGGACCGTCTCACTCTCATACCTCCCCTCAACCTGATCCAAGTCAACTAAATCCACCGACGAAACTATAAAGATGCTCTTTAACTGGTCCTTGTAATGGGCTAATTTAACAGCTAATTCAGATGACAATCCAAGGGTTACACAGGCATCCAGAGAGTGTCCGATGCGTTTGTTCTTCCTTGCCAATTCAAGTGCCTTTGTGACCTCTTTTCGAACCGATATTATCTCTTCCCAGCGGTTGGCCAATTCAGGATCCCGGTACTCCTCCTTCAAGGGGAGAAAAAGATCCGCATGAACACTCTGAGGGCGATCCTGGCCGTTCATATACTGCCAGATCTCGTCGGCCGTGAAAGAGAGTACCGGAGCCATCAGCCTCACAAGGACCTCAAGTATTTCACTCATTGCCGACTGGGCAGATCGTCTTTTAAGAGACTTTTTGGGCGAGGTGTAAAGGCGGTCCTTTATTATGTCCAGGTAGAAGGATGAAAGATCCAGGACGCAGAAGTTGTGGAGGTTGTGGTAGACAAGGTGGAAGTTGAACTCATCATAGGCCTTCAGGACCCTTGCGCTCAGTTCCTGAAGCCGGTTCAGAGCCCAGCGGTCCAGTTCTTCCATTTCCGCATAGGGAACCTGATCGGTTTCCCGGTCAAAATCGTTCAGGTTGCCCAACAGGTACCGGCAGGTGTTTCGAATGCGGCGATAGGCCTCTGTGAGCCGCTGCAGGATCTCTTTTGAAAGACGGATATTATCCCTGTAGTCCTCTCCGGCCACCCACAGCCTCAGTATTTCGGCCCCGTAGCTCTCTATCAACTCATCGGGCACAATAACGTTCCCCGAGGATTTGTGCATCGCCTTGCCCGTACCGTCCACAACAAAGCCGTGAGTCAGGACCCCCTTATAGGGCGCCTCGCCCCGGGTCCCCACCGAGCACAGGAGTGAACTGTGAAACCATCCCCTGTGCTGGTCGCTCCCTTCAAGGTAAAGGTCGGCCGGACTTTCAAGGTAGTCCCTATGTTCCATGACGGCGGCATAACTGACACCGGAATCAAACCAGACATCGAGTATATCGGTCTCTTTTGTGAAGCGGCTGCCCCCGCAATGGGGACAGGTTGTGCCAGGGGGAAGGAGCTCCTCTTCTGGCCTAATAAACCAGGTATCCGCCCCTTCCTGTTCCACTATACCGGACACGTGGTCTATTATTTCTCTGGTTATCACCGGTTCATGGCACTGGTCGCAGAAAAACACGGTTATGGGCACGCCCCATGACCTCTGCCTGGAGATACACCAGTCCGGCCTGTTGGCTATCATCTTGAAGATCCTTTCTTCGCCCCAGGAAGGTATCCATGAGACCGTTCTTATTGCCTCCAGCGCCTTCTTTCTCAGGTCATTCTTCTCCATGGAGATAAACCACTGCTCTGTGGCCCGGAATATAACGGGCTTTTTGCACCTCCAGCAGTGCGGATACTCATGGACTATTTCCTCTTCCTTTATGAGCGCTCCCACCTCCGAGAGCTTATCCTTGACAGCCTGGTTGGCCTCAAACACCTCCATGCCTGCAAAGTGGCCCACATCCTGGGTAAAGCACCCTGAATCGTCCACGGGTGAATAGGTGTCCAGATTGTACTCAAGGCCGGTCTCATAATCCTCCCTGCCATGCCCGGGGGCCGTGTGCACGCAGCCCGTCCCGGCCTCCAGGGTCACGTAGGGGGCCAGGACAACAACCGAGGGTCTGTCATAAAGGGGGTGCCGCGCCTGGAGGTTTTCAAGCTCTGATGCCTTAAATACCCTCAGGACCTCATAGGATTCAATTCCGAAGCTGTCCATGCACAGGTCCAGGAGCCCTTGCGCAAGGATCATGACCTCATTATCGCCTGTATCTACTGCGGCGTAATCCAGGCCCGGGTGGAGGGCTATGGCAAGATTGGCTGGAATGGTCCAGGGAGTGGTTGTCCATATTACCATGGAGACGTTCTTTCCCTTGAGCACGGGAGCCAGTTGATCCATGGAAGATATCATGGGGAACCTGACGAATATGGAGGGTGAGCTGTGTTCGTCATACTCAACCTCTGCCTCGGCAAGGGCGGTCTTACAGGATATACACCAGTATATGGGCTTTTTGCTCCTCACAAGGCTACCGTTCAGAGCGAATTTGCCGAACTCCCTTATGATGGTTGCCTCGTAGGGGTAGTTCATGGTCAGATAGGGTCTTTCCCATTCACCTAAGACGCCGAGGCGCTTGAACTCATTGCGCTGGACATCTATATACTTTTCAGCGTATCGCCGACAGAAGCCCCGTACCTCTGCCTGGGACATCTCCATCTTCCTGTCTCCAAGCTCTCCGTCCACCCTATGTTCGATGGGAAGACCGTGGCAGTCCCATCCGGGAACATATGGGGCGTCAAAACCGGCCATCTGTCGCGATTTGACAATGATATCCTTCAACACCTTGTTAAAGGCCGTACCCATATGGATGTGGCCGTTTGCATAGGGGGGACCGTCGTGCAGCATATACGGTTTGCGGCCCTTTGATGACTCCCTGATGATCCTGTAAAGATCGATACTCTCCCACCTCTCAAGCATTTCCGGTTCCTTCTTTACCAGATTGGCCTTCATGGGGAATGGGGTCCTGGGCAGATTTAGTGTGTCTTTATAGTTCATGAAAGATGCCTCCAGGAATTATGATAAAGGGTCTGATTAGCAGATATGGAAGGTCAAGTCAATTTCATAATCAGGTTTTGAAGAGGCCTTGAGGTTTTGTTTGAAGATCTCTCGGGAACAGGCAAAAAAATTCGACCTGTGCGGTTAGACTTCAGCAATTGTGGATACGGGATCTATCCCGCCCGTGGCGGGAGTCCGTCCGTGGGGGCCTCTTTTCCAAAGGACGCAAAACCTTATCTCATTTTATAGGGCCGGCAGCATGCGCTTGAAATAAGCTACGGGAGAGCCCCAGGAGAGAGTCTTGGTTGGAGCATGTACGGGTTCCTGCCTGCTCTGAAGCTGTAATACAACTAAGGGGACGTTCCATGTCGTGATGGAATATTTTGTTGCGTCCTTTGGAAAAAAGGCCCCCACAGACTAAGGGTAACCGCACGGGTCGAAACAATTCAATGCAAAATCATTCGAAGGACCTGGGCTTGTTATGGAGAAAAAATCGTTTTGCCCGGATCAAGTTCGGATCTTCAGGCGTTTTATCATGCTGTCTGCAAAGTTGAAGATGAAGTTTCTCTGCTGGGTGGTGCAATAGGCCGGACAGTGGCAACGCATGCTTTTCAAGGTACGGACGAAGAGCTCCATCCTGACCCAGTCTGGGCCCAACTCCATGGCAAACACATGGGGCTGGCATTCCCTGTGCTGGAACTGGGTTTCGCTGAGAAGGTCATCGGGGATCCTGACCCAGAATATCTGATCCAGGCTTGAATGGGTGGTATGGTCCCTCAGAAACCCGCGGATTTTCTCCATGTCCGGGGGAGAGAGCTCATCAATCAGATAGGTCCGCATGGGTGGGTGATCCCGCCTCCTCCCTGTCGATGATTCTGCCCCTGTAATAGGCATCAATAACCGAAAAGAACCAGATGATGATAAAGGCTATACCCATATACCAGAGGATGGAGATATCTTCTGCCCTGAGCCTGGACATGATCACGTGGGGATCTGACAGATCAACATTTCCGGCCTGAAAGACCGAGTGGATCAGACGCACCAGCTTGACGGTCCCGGCCACGAACAGGAGCAGCACGGCCCCGAGGATAACAATCCCTTTTTTCAGGTCCTGGTTGATGATCTGCCCCAACCCTGGGATGACCAGACCTGAACAGAGTGGTGAAATTACGGCTTTTCTCATGACAGTTGAAACGAAACCGGTTATATAGGCCTACAGAAAAACATTTTGGGGTTGCTGTGATCTTCCCCGGAAATGAATTAAGGTCGCAGTTGTGTTACGATATTTGAAA
>DREN01000373.1 GCA_011051075.1 Deltaproteobacteria bacterium
CTTAGCGCCTGAATCACGCTTTGGCGCGATTCAGGCACAATTTCGACCTGTGCGGTTACCCTTAGTCCGTGGGGGCCTCTTTTCCAAAGGACGCAACAAAACATTCCATCACGACATGGAACGTCCCCTTGGTTGTCTAAAATTTCGGGGTTTTCGGGCAAGCACTACTTAGGGCTCACGGGCGTAACATCTCAACCGCCAAGGCGGGACGAGGCGGGGTGAAAGGCCTTTGATCCCGGATTTATTGAGTTTCCAACGGACAGTGCATGGGAAAAAAGATCCTTTTCATTACCAGGAATTATCCTCCCAGGGTTGGAGGCCTTGAGACCTACAGCTATGACCTGATCAGGGAGTTCCAGGTGCATGAATCAGTCCATAAAATCACCCTTTCAGGGTCCAGAAAACACCTCGTCTGGTTCCTGCCCTATGCCCTGTTCCGGGGCATCTACCTTGTCCGCAGACGTTCCATCGGGTACGTTCATCTCTGCGACGGTTTCCTCGCCCCGGTCGGCCTTCTCATAGGGGTTATGACGGGGGCTCAGGTCTCTGTAACCCTGCACGGGCTGGATCTCACCTACCAAAACCGCTTGTATCAGGTGCTTGTTCCCTGGTGTATAGCAAGACTTGACAAGGTCGTGTGCGTCAGTCGTTCAACGCTGGGTGAATGCTTGAGGCGCATAAACCCGTGTCCTGAGCACAGGGTGATTCCCAACGGGATTAGACCGGGAAAGCTCTATCTACGGCACCCCAGGAATGATCTGCGACGCACCCTTGAAGGTCTGACAGGTATTTCCCTTGGGAACAGGGAGGTCCTTTTCACCGTTGGCCGTCTTATAAAGAGGAAGGGGGTTAATTGGTTCGTGGAAGAGGTCATGCCCCGGCTCGGCGGATCGTTCCTTTATCTGATTGCCGGTAACGGTCCTGAAAAAGGGCATATCCAGGAAGTCATCAGGCGTCGCCATCTTGAAGACAGGGTGGTCCTCCTTGGGGAGATACCCCTTCGAATCCGGAACCTTCTCTACAACGCCGCAGACATCTTCATCATGTCCAACATTACCATTGACGGTGATGCAGAGGGTTTCGGTATCGTCGCCCTCGAGGCGGGAACCTGTGGGCTCCCCGTGGTGGCAAGTAATATTCAGGGGATAAGGGACGCTGTAATTCATGGAAAGACCGGCTATCTGGTTGGAGAGAGGGACGTGGAAGGCTTTGTGCAGAGGATAGAAAATATGAATCTGGAGAAGGAGCGGATCAGAGAAGTTGTAGATTCAACTTTTGACTGGGCAAAAATCTATAAAGACTATCGGAGCTTTCTCCTTACCTGATCCTGGATTGACGGCCCTGTCCGGACTCCCCTTGAGCGCCAGCGGTTAGGGTATGGTCTTGACATAGGTGAGGGAAAGTCGATGTTCCGAACCCATGGGCGTGACAGGGGATGGGCGGAACCGTTTTCCGCTGGAAGCTCGTCCCTCCCTGGCCTGTTTGACATATCTTCTATCTATTTACTATAGTTCGTCGGAATGGTTCTCAGTGGTATCAGCTCAGGGCAGGGATGCCTTGCCACAAAGAGATATGGTGCGATGTTGGGTGACAAATGACACCCTCTTTCCGGCAGGAATGAACGTAACAGGGGGATGTCGCAACTTCCAAGGAGGAGCATGTATGGAAATCACAAAGCGCGAATGGCCCATACTCGTAATTTCAGGGCAGTTTGATGCCAGGAATGACGAGGGGTTCAGGCTGAGGCAGTTAACAAGGCAGTTGGAGGAGGTGGAGGGCTGTCGTGTGATCCCCTCCTATACCTACGAAGACGGCTACGAAATCTTCCGATCCCGGTCTGACTTCGGATGTATTCTGGTGGACTGGGATATCCCGGAGGAGGACCCGAGGGAAGGTACCACGGCCCGTGAACTGATTTTAGGCATGAGAAAAAGGCACCGGAAGGTCCCCATTATTCTTCTCACCGGACGCGGTCGGATGGACCGGATTCCCTCGGAAGTACTCCGTCAGGTCAATGACTGCCTCTGGAAGACGTCTGAAACCATCTCCTTTATGGCCGGGCGCATTGAAAGCCATGTGAAGGATTATGTGCGGGCCGTCTATCCCCCCTTTTTCGGGGCAATGGTAGAGTACGCAAACGAGTTCAAATTCGCCTGGCACACCCCGGGGCATATGGGCGGCGAAGGCTTCCTGCGCAGCCCGGCTGGGGTGGCCCTGTTTAAATTCTTTGGTGAAAATGTGTTTCGTTCGGACCTCTCTGTTTCCGTGCCCGAGTTGGGATCGCTGTTGGAGCACAGCGGTGTGGTGGGAGACGCGGAAAATAACTCGGCCCGGGTGTTCGGCGCCGATCAGACCTACTATGTGCTGAACGGCACCAGTAATGTGAATCAGATCATCTGGCGCAGTCAGCTCGTACGGGATGATATCGCCTTTGTGGACCGGAACTGTCATAAATCTCTCAACTACGCCATGGTAATTACCGACGCATATCCAGTTTACATGATTCCCCGGAGAAACAAGCGGGGGATCATCGGTCCGGTGCGCCTCTCTGAATTTTCCCCAGAATCGATCCGGCGAAAGATAAGAGAGGACAGGCTCATCCCTGATGGGCTCAAGGGGAACCTGGTAAAAATGTCGGCCCTCACCAACTCCACCTATGACGGGGTATGCTACAACGTGGTCAATATCAAGAGGCAGTTGGAGAAAAGTGTCGAGAACCTCCACTTTGACGAGGCATGGTACGCCTATGCCAGGTTTCATCCCATCTACAAAGACCACTACGGCATGGCCGACGATGAACTGGACGAAGACCATCCGCCCATCTTCTGTTCCCAGTCCACCCATAAGCTGCTCACCGCGTTCTCCCAGGCCTCCATGCTGCACATAAAAGACGGGGGCAGGGTGAAAATCGATCCGGATGAATTCAACGAATCCTACATGATGCACGGTTCCACCTCTCCACAGTACACCATGATCGCATCCTTAGATGTGGCCACCCGTATGATGGATGACAACGGCCAGACCATGATGAACGACATCATCCTTGGGGCCATCCGCCTGCGGCAGAAGGTGGTCAGAATAGGACAGGACCTCCGGAAGGAAAACGGGAACGACTGGTTCTTCGGCATGTGGCAGCCCAGGAAGATAAAAGTTGACGGGAAGATAACACCCTTTGAACAGGTGGACCCCGAATTCCTGGCGTCCCATCAGGAGCCCTGGGTCATGAGCAGTCAGAACAACTGGCACGGGTTTGAGGAGCTGGAGGAAAACCACTGCATGCTGGACCCCATCAAGCTGACCTTTACCACCCCCGGGATCGATGATGACGGAAACATGGAGGATGAGGGCATTCCCGCCTCCATCGTCACCGACTACCTCATCCGGAACGGAATCGTCTGTGAGAAGACAGACTACTACTCCTTCCTCCTGCTCAACTCCCTGGGAACCACCGAGGCCAAGCAGGGTACGCTGCTTTCGGCCCTGTTGCGTTTCAGGGACCTCTACGATGCGGATACGCCTCTGAGGGAGGTCTTTCCAGGACTCGTGAACGAGTACCCTGATGCCTACGGGAAGGTAGGGCTCAAGCAACACTGTAACGACATTCACTCCTACTGGCGGGAGCACAGAATCCTGGACAAGATGCAGGATGCCTTCCAGGTGATTCCTGATCAGGCCATGAAACCTTCCGAGGCCTATCACCAGGTGGTGCGTAAAAACGTGGAGTTCGTGGAACTGGACCAGATGATGGGACGGACCCCTGCGGTCATGATGGTCCCATACCCTCCCGGGATCCCCATCATGATGGGTGGCGAGATGATGAATGAAAAGGCAGGTCCCATATTCGAGTATTTGAAGCTCAGACAGGACTTTGAAAACGCCTTTCCCGGATACGAGAGTGAGATCCACGGAGTGGAGAGGACCGAACGGGGTGGAGAGAAGTTTTTCAGAACATTATGTGTGAAGGAATAGTGCATGAACGGGAAGTGCCTAAAGTGAGCTGGAGTGACTAAAATGCCTAAAGTTAAGGAATGCTCCGCTGATTGTTCCAGATTTGTGGGGATGTGGAAGGGGCCGGTTTTCCTGTAAAAAGCGTTTACAAAATGACGTATGGTGATGAGAATGCAACCTTTGAACCTCTGAATCCCTGAACGGTTACAGAAACATTTGGCTGAAAAGACATAACATTAGGGAGGAAAACGTGGTGGATGACACAAAAAAGCTGGGATTAACAGGCGCTGTTTTTCTGATCGTATCGAGTCTGGCGGGAAGCGGGGTGATAGCCCTGCCTCAGCAGTTAGCAGTCACCGGTTCAATCACTCTGATTTCATTTATACTGGTCACCATAGGTGCCCTGTTTCTGACCCTGGTGTACGTTCGCGCCGGGACCCTGTTCGATGATCCCAGTCCCACGGCCCTGGCGACCTACGTAAGCCCGGTCTTGGGAGCAAAGAGCGGATTCTTTTATGTGTACGGCAACCTGATCTCCAACGTATCGATTCTGATCGCCGGCCTCGGTTATCTGGCCCTGTTTGTCCCCGCCCTGAACCATCCCATTGTCCTCGGCATCACCGTAATCATACTTATCTGGCTCTTTGTAGCCATGTCCCTCCGGGGGGTAGGCATAATCACCAAGGTGGTATCCGGCACCGTAACCCTCCTTCTCATCTCGGTCATCATTACTTCCACTGCCGGGTGGTTCGATTTTGATCCCACCCTGTTCAAACAGAACTGGAACGTCTCGGGAGATCCCGCGGGCAGGGCCATCATGTCAGGATTCGCCATACTGATCTTCGCCTTTGTGGGCGTGGAGAGCGTCGCCACCAATAACGAACATATCCGCAATCCGAAAAAGATTGTCCCCATTGCGACTATTGTGGGTTTTATTATCGTGTCGATCATCTACATCGCCTCCACCACCGTGATCGAAGGGATGTTCCCGGCCAAAGAGATTCAGAACGCTCCGGCCTCCTTTGCCTTGTCCATGGAGCACATCTGCCACTCAAAGCTGGTGGCCGACGTGGTCTCAGCGGTGATGGCCGTTGCGTGTATCGCCAGCTTCCTCGTCTGGAACCTGTCATCTGCCAGTGCTGCCAAGACCAGTGCCGATAATGGGTTCCTCCCCAAGGCCTACTCCTATACCAACAGACATGGGATTAACAGCAAGGGTCTCGTCATCAACGGTGTTATCATGACCGTTGTTGAACTGATACTCATGATGCTCGGCAGCAACGTTGCCGGGGCGTTCAACATCACCGTAACCATCTCCGTCCTTTTGCTTATTTTCCCCTACTTCTGGTCGGGCATTGCCCTGTTGAAAAGGGACAGGGCCACAGGGTCAAAATCGATCGGCAATAAAATTGTTGTATACATGTCATCCATCTTCATCCTGTCGGCCTTTGCATCGGCCACCCTTGATGAGCTCTGGCTGGTCATTGCCCTGGTCATGATCATTATGGCGGTGTACGCGCTCCTTTTCACCAAGAAAGGGGAAGCCGTTTAACGGTCCCGGGACCCTGAGCGGGGCCTCAGGGGAAGACGGCCGGGGTACCACCAGGTCGTGATACGGGAGGAGCTACGATGAGAGTGAAGATATTCAGATTCCTTTTTCTGGTCCCCGCAATCCTTGTGGCCTTTGCCTCACATTCAGGGGCGGCCGAAGTCTCAGACAAGGCCATGCAGGATGAAATCAGGGCACTGAAAAGGATGGTGCTCGAGCTCCAGAAACGTGTAAGGGAGCTTGAGGAGGGGAGGGCGAAGTCCAGGATGACTGTATCCCCGACAACTGAAACAGGAGAACCCGGAGAGAGAAAAGAGATCCCTGTCAGGCCATCCCGGCGTAAGATCAAGGCCGAAGTCAAGCCCCCCGCCGAAGCCCGGGAACCGTCCGTGGCAAAGGCCGGCGCCAAACCCCCGGCGCCCCTTGAGATCGGTGGTCATCAGGTGCGGGTGGGGATCGCGGGGGCTATCCAGCTTGATGCAATCCACGATTTCAACGCAGTTGGACTGACCCCCGGGGAGAGCCTGGTCCGGGAGTTCGTAACCGCCGAAATCCCCGTGGGCGGACCTGCCGCTGATAACACCAACCGCACCGGTTTCAGCCCCAATCAGAGCTACCTGAGCGGGTGGGCCGAGACCGACACGCCATGGGGCCCCTTCAAGGTCTACGCGGATGTGAACCTCTTCGGTTCTTCGACCGGAACCGAGTTCCAGATCTACAAGGCCTATGGAGAGTGGGGGTGGCTCAAAGCGGGTCTTGATTACACCCTGTGGCTCAACCAGACTGCCATTCCGGATACCCTTGACTTCGAGGGGCCCAATGCAGCGCCTGAGGTGCGTTTTACCCAGGCGAGCCTCAAGATCCCGCTTCGCCCGGGGTCCAAGACGCAGGACCTCTTTTTCACTGTGGGGGTAGAGGATGCTCAGGGGGATATGACCCTGCCGGGGGGGGTCGGCAATATCACCTCGGTAGACCAGTTTCCGGCGGTCGTGGGTAAGGTCTCCTATGAGCCGGAGTGGGCCCATATGGAGTTGGGGGGTCTCTATCGCCGCCTGAAGGCCGAGGGCACGGGATACAATCAGTCCATCGACGGTTGGGGCGTGACCTTCAGCGGGAGCATCGACACCTGGAAAAACGACAACTTCATCTGGGGCCTTGAGTATGGGGAGGCCCTTGGGGCCTACATGCAGGATACGGCGGGCCTTGGTCTGGACGCGGCCCCCACATCCCCCACCGATTCGACCATGAAGGCTATTTCGGCCTTTGGCGCCTGGGCAGCCTACCAGCACTGGTGGTCAAAGTCGTTTCGTTCCACCGCCACATACGGTTTTGTGCGCTTAGACAGCGATTTCGATGAATTCCCCAATACGTCCGCCCAGGGAACCTACAAACAGACCCAGTACGCCTCAATGAACCTGATCTGGAGCCCCTGGCCCCCCTTTGACGTGGGCCTGGAATATATGTTCGGTCACCGGACCATTACTGACCGTACGGCGGTGTACGGCAGCACCACGGGTCAGAACCACAGGGTTCAGTTCACCATGCGTTGGAACTTTGACTGGGAGCGGTGATGCACGGGAGGGGAGTGAGTAAGAGTGACTAAGATGAGCTCCGCAAGGCGGGACGGGTCTGAAGAAGGGCCGGGCCGGGAGGAATAAGGGAGATCGGCAAGGGCCCAAAGGGGGACCATCGGCTGGGTCTCCCTGGCCATGATCAACCTGGCCATTATTTACTCTGTGAGGGGACTTCCCCTCATGGCGGAAGAGGGGTTTCGAGCCATCTCCTTCATGGCCATCTCCGCCGCCTTTTTTCTCATACCCATTTCCCTTGTCACTGCGGAACTCTCCTCCACATGGCCGCCCAGGGGAGACGGGGGCGTCTATATCTGGGTTAATGAGGCGTTGGGGCAACGGTGGGCCTTCCTTGCCATCTGGCTGCAGTGGAGCGAAAATGTCATCTGGTTCCCTACGGTGCTCTCCTTTATTGCGGCTACCCTTGCCTATGCCTTTTCACCGGAGCTTGCCAATAACAAGGTTTATACCCTGATAATGGTCCTGGTGGTTTACTGGGGCGGTACCTTTGCCAACCTTCACGGCATGAAAACCTCTGCCTGGATCAGCACCCTGGGGGTGATCAGCACCCTGATCATCACGGGCCTGATCGTTTATTTAGGATTCAGCTGGATCTTGGGCTGCAATGCCTCCCAGATCCATTTTTCAGTGGCCTCCTTCATCCCGGATTTCACCCATATGGACAACCTTGTCTTCCTTGCCGGGGCCCTGGTCATCGTCTCCGGGATCGAGGTCTCCGCGGCCCATGGCTCCCAGGTAAAAGATCCCAAACGCTCTTTTCCAAGGGCCATTTTTCTTTCCGTATCTGTCTCCATTGCCGCCATCATATTAGGTTCCCTGGCCATCGCCTTTGTGGTGCCCCAGAAGGAGATCAGCCTGGTGGCCGGACTCATGGAGGCCTTTGACAAGTTCTTTGCCGCACATCACCTGCACTGGCTGGTGCCCATTGTGGCCCTCCTTGTTGTTGTGGGCTCCCTCGGAGAGGTGGCCGCGTGGATTTTGGGACCTAGCAAGGGATTGTTAGTGTCGGCCCAACACGGCCTGCTCCCGCCTATCCTTCAACGCCGGATCCATGGCGATGTCCCAGTGAATATCCTGATCCTCCAGGCCCTGGTGGTGACGGGCCTGGTTCTTGTATTCCTCCTCATGCCCACGGTGAGCAGCGCATACTGGATTCTCACCGCCCTCACGGCCCAGCTTTACCTGATCATGTACCTGCTCATGTTCCTGTCCGCTCTGGTTTTGCGATACAAGCGTCCGCGCGTCCATCGTCCCTACCGTATCCCTTGGGGTAATTTCGGCATGTGGCTGGTGGCCGCATTGGGGCTATCGGGCGGGCTGTTTACCCTGTTCATCGGTTTTTTCCCCCCTTCTCAACTGGAAACGGGGAATCTTCTGTTCTATGAATCATTCCTGATCCTTGGCATCTTAGTCATGTGCGGTGCGGCCTTTGTGATCTATGGGTTGAGAAAACCGGGCTGGGCCAAGGCCGCCTCTTTCCAAGAAGGGATAAACATCCAACATCGAATTATGAATGGAAAGCCTTTGAACCCTTGAACCCGTGAAAGTTAAAAACAAGATAAAGGAATGGATCAGGCGATACCTGTTGGCCGAGATCCTGAGTACCGCGCTCTCCCTGGCCACGGCATGGGTCATTACCCGGACCACCGGGAACAGTGTAATAGCGGCCTTTGCGGGGTCGGCCATGGCGTCTATCAGTTTTTACGGCATCATAGCCTACAACGATGTGAGAAAGAGCCTGAAGCACCATAGAAAACATGAGCTGAGCTATGGCTTTGTGGCTTATTTCAAGGATTTGCGGGACCTGATCATCGAATTTGGACCGTCTGAGATCTTAGATGTCTTAGCGGTTCGGCCCTTTTTCATGTACCTGATACCGAAGATCATTGGAGAATTTGTTTTGGGGACCTTTATTGGAAAGATGATAGCCGATCTGGTCTTTTTTGTTCCCGCCATCGTGATGTACGAGGTCAGGAAAAAATATTTGTAGTCATTATTCGACATTTGGATTTGATTTTCTTCCCTTCTACTCTAGCCGTCTATATAGTCC
>DREN01000456.1 GCA_011051075.1 Deltaproteobacteria bacterium
ATGTAATGAGATAGGGTTTTGCGTCCTTTGGAAAAGAGGCCCCCACGGACGGGATAGATCCCGTATCCACAATGGCTGAAGTCTAACCGCACAGGTTAAGGAGAAACACCGTTGTCAGCAGCCTCCGACACCCTCTCGGCCGAATACCAGGCCTCCCAGGAGGAAGTCCTGAGCCTGATCCAGATCATTGAAGATGTGGCCAGAGGGAACTATTCAAACGATATCATGGAGTTTACCAAGCCCGGCCACTCCAAGATGATCCAACGGGTTGCAGAGGCCATCGGCATGATGATGGTGAGGATAGAGGCCAGGGAGCTCCGCCTGGAACAACTGGTGGAAGAACTCCGCCGACTGAACAGGGTGTTGGAGAAGAACACCACCCAGGCGGTGATCGCCATTGCACACGCCCTGGGGGCGAGGGACAGGTATACCGAAGGCCATGCCCACAGGGTGTCGGTCTACTCTGAGAGGCTCGCGCGCAGGATCGGCCTGCCTGAGGAGGAAGTGGAAAGGATTCGGATCGGGGGCGTACTCCACGACATAGGGAAAATCGGGTTCAGCGACCTTATCTTCAGTAAAGAGGATGTGAGATTCAATGAGGCCATGGTGGAAGAGATCCACAGACACCCCGCCATCGGGGTGTATATACTTAAGGACCTGAGCTTTTTGGGGCCTGTCCTGGATTATGTGCACTATCACCATGAATCCCTTGATGGGACAGGCTATCCCAGGGGCCTGAAGAGGGATCAAATACCCCTGGGAGCGGGAATCATAAGTGTGGCCGACTGTTTTGACGCCATTACCACGGACAGACCCTACCATAAGGGGTTGGGCGTGGAGGAGGCCTTTGATATACTCAGGAAGATCAGGGGCAAGAATATCTCTCCGGAGCTTGTCGATGCCTTTATCGAGGAGATCAGGGAGAATGGGACTCTTTGAGGGATCTGAGACCAGGGGTAGAACTACTCGCTGCCCCTGGCAGGGAAAAGGGCTTGTTCCAGGTAGCTGAATCCCAGGTTGAGGAGGGCCTCATCACTCTCCATTACCCGCTCCACGGTCTCCCTTTCAAGCCTGAACCGTTCACCGAACCCGGTTTTAAGGACAAACTCGCGAAACAGATCGATGTTATAACAGGCCACCATGACCTTCTGCTGTTGGTGGCAGTCCAGATCTCCTGACGCGTTTGTACGGGGATGAAACAGAAGCCCTAACATCCTGTCGTTCATCCTGATGTAGGGTGGCAGGCCCTGGTCATCTATCCACTCCTCCACGGTCTGGGACTCCTGTTCCTCTACGCCCCCGCAATTAGGAGCATCCAACAGATAGAAGACCTCTTCCAGCACCGCCCCTCTCAGGTTGACCCCGGAACACCTTCCAAGAGGAAAGAGGCGGCAGGCCGTGGGCCGATCATCATAGACGGTGCAGCCTTCAGGTCCCAAAAAGGGGCATACCCCGGTCTCACCCACCATATTCACAGACAGGACAGGAAATCCGGAGTTAGGGTCAACCCGGTAAAGGCTATATTTTTCAAGGAAATCATCGGAGTGGAGTTTCAGGGCCTTTTTCATCCTCAGGATGTCGTAAGGGGTCAGGGGGAGGTGCTTGTTGCGGCAGCAACTGTTGAAGCATGAAAGGCTCCTGTGGCAGGCAAAACTGAAGGTATCACCCCTGGCCAGACGCTTTCCAACCGGAGGAAGCCTGTCTAAGAACATGGAGTTTCCTTTCGAAAGCCTGGTGCCCCAGGACCTGTTTTTCAAGCCCCCGGCCAAGCAGGAGGCTGATTCATGTGGGTGTCCACGCCCGGTTTTTGTAGCAGATGCCCGTGCCCTTGTCAATCTGGGGGGTCTACGAGCTTGAAAAGAGGACAGGGTTTGTTTAGAATCTGACATGAACTGGAACATCCTTCAGCCGATAAGACGAGGGCCGTCAATCTACGGATCTTTTTTTGTGACCCTCCTGTTTCCGTTTGAGCCATGAACATGAATACATTTGAAACTCTCGAAAAAAATTTAGGTTATAGCTTCAGGAATGCCGAACTGCTTGCCCAGGCACTGTGTCATTCCTCATATGTGAACGAACATGCCCACCAGGGACTGAAGGACAACGAACGCCTCGAATTCTTAGGTGATGCAGTACTGGACCTGGTCATAAGTCATATACTGATGTTTCGTTTCAAGGAGGTCACAGAGGGGGAGCTGTCCAAGTTCAGGGCCCTTGTGGTTGACGAGGCTGGTCTATATAGGGTCGGCGTGGGTTTGGGCCTTGGAGATTATCTCCTCCTGGGTAAGGGGGAGGAGCAGAGCGGGGGCAGGGAAAAGCCTTCCATTCTTGCCGATGCCACAGAGGCCCTGATCGGGGCCATCTACCTGGATGCGGGGTTTAATAAGGCCATGGAGGTTATTGAGAAACTCTTTGCTCCCCTCCTGGAGAGGGTAGGTACGGGTGACCTGATTCATGATTTCAAGAGCCTACTCCAGGAGTTCACCCAGCAGAGCTGCAAGGTCCTGCCCAGGTACCGGCTCATAAAGGAAGCCGGCCCGGCCCACGACAGGAACTTTCAGGTGGAGTTGACTCTGAAGGGAGAGATCCTGGCCCGCGGGGAGGGGAAAAGCAAGAAGGAGGCTGAACAGCACGCTGCCCGCCGTGCCCTGTTCACCCTCAAAGAGGGGAGGGTGTGATTGTCTTGCAAGATCTGAACACCGTTATTTCACGGGTGAAAGATGGGCGTGGGGGCCCTGGATCTTTTCAGACGCCGGCCTTCACAGGGGAGCCAGCCCGGGGATCAGGGAAAACAAGACCTCTGATCGTACCTATCTTTATTTCCCACAGCGGGTGTCCCCACCGATGTGTCTTCTGTGACCAGGAGCAGATAACCTCCCATTCCAGGGGCGCCATGGGGGCTGACCAGGTCAGGGAGACCCTTAAAAAGGCAACGGATTCCCCTACTTTTGACAGGGGACGCAACCCAGAGGTGGCCTTTTACGGGGGCACATTTACAGGACTTGGGAAGGAGAAGATGAAGGAACTCCTTGAGGCCGCGTCCCCTTTTATAGAAGACGGGGACTTCACCGCCGTAAGGGTCTCTACCAGGCCCGATTTCATCCATGAGGAAGGTCTTTCCGTAATGAAGGCCCTTCATGTGAAAACAGTGGAATTGGGGGTCCAGTCGCTGGACCAAGAGGTCCTTCTCAGATCCCGCAGGGGACATACGGCCGGTGATGTGGTAAGGGCGGTCAAGATGCTGAAGGAGAGCGGATTCAGGGTAGGAATGCAACTCATGCCCGGCCTGCCAGGCGATTCCCGGGACAGGTTCTTGGCCACGGTGGAGAGGGTCATGGGACTCGATCCTCACATGGTTCGGCTTTACCCGGCCCTGGTCATCCGCCAGACAGGACTCGCCCGTATGTGGCTGGAAGGTTCCTATGAACCCCTCACCCTGGAGGAGGCGGTTTATCAATGCGCTCAGGCTGTTTCCCTCCTTGAGAGAAAAAGTATCCCGGTTATCAGGATAGGCCTCATGATTTCTCCCTCGTCCCTTGAAAAAGGCCGGATTCTCGCAGGCCCCTGGCACCCTGCCTTCGGGTTTCTGGTGCGGTCCGCCATATATCATCAGGGCATCGCCCCAGATCTGCCGGCCCACGGGACCCTGAGGCGCATAAGGCTCTATGTGCGGGAGGGCGAGGTTCCCATCATCAGGGGGTATAAGAACAGGGGTATCGGCATGATAGAGGAGAAAACAGGGGCAAAGGTCCTGGGGATAGGGACTGACAACACGCTACCCCCGGGCAGGGTGAGGTTCTGTGAGCTATGACTTTCCTCTCCGGCTATATAGCGATTATCGGCCCTCCCAATGTGGGCAAATCTACCCTTCTCAACAGGATCTTAGGTAAAAAACTGGCCATAGTGTCGCCCCGGCCCCAGACCACCCGAAACCGGATCTTGGGGATACTTAACGGTGCTGATTTTCAAATGGTGTTCATGGATACCCCCGGGATCCATAACACGAGGACGGCCCTCCACAGGAGCATGGTGGCCTCTGCCCTTGCGGCCCTGAACGAGGTTGATATCGTAACGGTCATGGTTCAGATGGACCAGGAAAAGCATATGGAGCTCGATCCTATCCTGAACAATCTCAAAGGGACCAGAAAACCCTGCCTCCTCCTGATCAACAAGATCGACAAGGGCCCCAAGGAGCGGCTCCTCCCCATGATCAGGGGTTTCCAGGAAAGATTTCCGTTTGAGGCCGTTTTACCCATCTCAGCCCTCAAGGGAGAGGGGGTGGGGCTCCTGGTTGATGAGCTGAAATCAAGGTTGGAACCGGGGCCGCGGTTTTTCCCTGAAGATATGGAAACCGATCAGAGCGAGGCTTTTCTCATATCAGAGATTATTCGGGAAAAGATCTACTACCACCTGAAACAGGAGCTCCCCTACTCCTCTGCCGTGACCGTTGAAAAGATCGATGAGGACATAAGGAAGGGGCTTTTGTCCATCTCGGCCCGTATTCATGTGGAGACGGTTTCTCAGAAGGGGATCTTCATAGGCAAAGGGGGCAGAATGATCAGGGCCATTGGCAGATCAGCCCGCATGGACCTGGAACGGGTCTTCGGGGTCCATGTATACCTTGATCTGATGGTCAGGGTGGAGAAGAACTGGAGCAGAGACACCAGGGCCATGAGGCGCCTGGGGTATTAGAACTGCGGTCTGTAGCCTCTATACGGTGAGGTGAGGTGATAAGAATTCCCTTTGATGACCCGGCCGGTTCGAGGATAGAAGGTATCAGTTCAACCTGATCCTGCTTTTTCCGTTTACCACGCGCCATCCCGCGAGACGCGGGATTATAAAAAACTTCCAGCTGCCCTCTCAGCGTACTGACATGGGGCCGTTATGGGAAAATTTTCTCATCAGTGAGCGCCTCAAGGCACTTTCCCAATACAGCATTGATGCTGACCGCTATTTCTGGCGGACAACCCAGCAGCAGGAAATTGACTACATCGAAGAATCTGCGCAGTCCCTCGCTGCCTGGGAATTTAAGTGGAGTAACAAGAAAAAGGCAAGGATCCCCAAGACCTTTACCCGTGCCTATCCCGAAGCCAAGTGTTCTCTGGTGACGCCTGATAGTTTCATGGATTTTTTAGCAAGCGGGACTGACTGAAAAAATGACAAGCGACCTGACCAGCCGGATCAGGAAACTGGCCGAGCGCTATAAGACGCCCTTGCCCCGGATGACTGAACAGGTTGCCGAACTGGAAGCAGAGGTTCCCGCACACCTGCAACGGATGGGGTTTGTATGGAAATGAGACCAGGATACAGGCAGACCGAGGTTGGGATTAGGCCATTAAAAAAAACCAACCCCGCAAGGCAGGGTTGGTTTCTTAGGAGGAAAGAGTAATTGAGTGACTCTGTTGCTTCTTTACCTTGCAAAAGGCTTGCCAAACATCTTCCTATAAGGCGTGAAACATGTAAAACCCACCGATTTTCCAGAGTTATTTTGGTTTTCTTCAACCATCTGGAAACCCTGATAGTTCTTGTGAAAGTACAATATTTTGTACTCGAAAACGGCCTCCCACGGCTCTTTCTGCGCAACTTCCTGAAATAACAATATATTTCCCGGTACAAAACTTTTTACCCCTAAACGATGATTTTGTACTTTCTCATCTTGTGCTGTATAAGGCTCTTTGTAATCCCCAGCCTCTTTGCCGCATGGGCCTGCACGTTGTTTGCCTGGACCAGGGCCCTCCTCACCAATCTTTCCTCTATCTCTTCCAGTGCCCTCTGGAGGGGCACATGGGGCGGGATCAATCTCTCCACGTCAAATTCGGTTTTAGCCCCGGTCAGTTGCTCAGGAAGGAGGTCGAGAGTAATTGTCTCCCCGGACAGGAGTACCATTGCCCTCTCTATGACATTTTCCAGCTCTCTTATGTTTCCTGGCCAGGAGTAGGAGTAAAAGGCCTTCCAGACCTCCGGGCTCAACCGGACCTTCTTTTCTGAGCCGCCGTTTTGATACTTCCTGATAAAGTGTCTGACAAGAAGGGGGATATCGTCGATTCTCTCCTGCAGCGAAGGCACGTCAATATGAATAACGTTGAGGCGGTAGTAGAGATCTTCACGAAAGGTACCGCCGCTTACGTCCTCCTTGATGTTTCTGTTTGAGGCGGAAAGCACCCGGACATCCACCTTGATGGTCTTGGTGCCGCCCACCCTCTCCAACTCCATCTCCTGCAGGACCCGAAGCAGTTTTACCTGGAGCGCGGGTGGCATTTCCCCAACTTCATCTAAGAAAAGGGTCCCGCCATCGGCAAGTTCAAACCTCCCCTTTTTCATGGCCACCGCCCCGGTGAAAGCGCCCCTCTCGTGGCCGAAGAGTTCGCTTTCCAGGAGGGTGTCTGTCACGGCCCCGCAGTTGATGGAGATAAAGGGCCGATCTCTCCTGGGACCCTGGTAGTGAATGGCCTTTGCTACCAGTTCCTTGCCGGTACCAGAGGCCCCGGTGATCAGCACCGAGGCCTTTGACCGAGAGACCTTGTCTATAAGGTCATATATCTTTAGTACGGGTTTGCTTTTACCTACTATGTTCCCGTATCTGTAACGGTCTGAAAGGGCCTCGGTTAAGAGCCTGTTTTCCTTGACAAGCCTGTAGTTCTCCAGGGCCTTTTTTATTGTCTGTTTCAGTTTCTCATTTTCAAAGGGCTTTTCAATATAATCGTAAGCATGCTTTCTCATGGCCTCCACCGCCTTTTGGATGGTTCCGAAGGCGGTCATCATGATAACGGGAAGCTCGGGCTTTATCTTCTTGCACTCCTCCAGGAGCTCTATGCCGCTCATCCCCGGCATTTTCATGTCGGTAATGACCAGGTCCAGGTCTGCCTCACGGATGGTTGAAAGTGCTGCCCTTCCGTCATTGGCGGTGACTATCTCATATCCCTCAGCGCTTAGGAGGGCCTCAAGCACCACCAGGTAGTTTTTTTCATCATCTACAATCAGGATTGTTTCCATGGGTCCCACCCCCGGTCGGCAATCCCCTTGCAGGCGTGCCCCGGATGGTTCACTCCTTGGGGAGCCTTATCATAACTACTGTTCCAGATCCCTCTTCAAGGGAGGGGTTTTCCCGGTTGCTCTCTATCCAGATCTCTCCCCTGTGCCCTTCAATAATTTTTTTTACGATAGCAAGACCTAAGCCGCTCCCCGTTTCCTTGGTACTGAAGAACGGATTAAAGATCTTAGATAGATTCTCTTTGCTGATTCCTTCTCCCGTGTCTGAAACGGAAATCAGGTAGGATCGGTCCTCCTCTTCCACACTGACGCTGATAAGTCCCCCGGTCTCAATGGCCTGAACCGCGTTCAAGAATATATTCAGAAAAGACCTGTACAGCAGTTGCGGATCCCCTTTCAGTTTCAGATGGCGGCCATCCAGATTGTCATGGAGTTTGATCCCCTTCCTATCCAGTTCCGGTTGCAGGAAAAGGATGTTCTTCTTGAGGATTTCATCAAGGAAGCATTCCTGCAGATTCGGCTCCTGTGGCCGGGCAAAGTCCAGGAATTCGGTAACGATGTTGTTAAGTCTGCTTGATTCTTCTATGATAAGGCCGGTCAGCTTTTTCCCTGACTCATGGGAGTTGGGCAGTGATCCCAACAGTTCAGCCGTACTCCTTATGATCCCTAAGGGGTTTCTGATTTCGTGGGAGACGCCGGCAACCATCTCCCCCAGGGTGGCCAGACGTTCCGCATGGTTCAGCTGGGCCTCCAGGTCCCGCTGTTCCCTGGCCCGTTCATCTATGATCCTCTCGGCCTTGCGGACGATGAGGAGAAGTGCAACAAATATCAAACCCATAATGAGGATGGAAAGACCGAAGATGAGATACTGGAATCGGGTAAGCGACTTGTACTCCTCGGTAAGGTCCTGAATAATCTCAAACACTCCAAGGACGTACTCCCCATTGCCCACAAAGGGCCCTATCCCTGTAAAGGGAATATAGGTCCTCAGCTTCTTTTCGCCCCCCATTCTTTCTATGCCCAGCCCCCAGAGGTCCGAGCCACCCGATATGAGCCTGGATGAGTTTTCCCCCATAACCGCCTTCTTGTAACCCAGGCTCTCCCTGACCCCTTTACCGATGAGACTTGGATCGGTGCTGTAGGCAATAACCCCCTGGTTGATGTCGTACATATTCACCAGGTCGATCTTGTAGCTGTGGGTGGTGTTCCTCACGATCCGGTCCATCCATTCATACTGAAACTGCTCCCTCAGCCTCATCTTTCCAAACTGGCGCGTTACAGGCAACACAAAGTTCTGAAATACCTGGTAGTTGAGATTTTCTCCCAGCAGGAGGGCGTAGGTCTCATGACTCTTCATGAGGATGTCTTTTGCCTTCTGCGAAATCACCATTGAAAATGGGAGACTGAAGATGATCAGAACGATAAAGCTCGCGTAGGCAAAGAACTTCACAAGCCCGAACTGCCTTGAATCCTTCTTTGTATGTTTCAGGGAAGAGGTCATAAAGGGTCGAGGTTCCAGGGGCTGAGGGTTAGGGGGTTGACAATGTCCGTGTATTCATATTTTATTCCCTATGTTGGACGCGAGTCAATAGGGTTCCTATTGTTGGGCTTCTAAAAGAGGGAGCCCAAGCCCCCCTTAAACGCTCCCGATCTGAGGATAGATTATGAAACCGGCACCCGGGATAGACCCTTTCAAAGAAGAGGACCGGACACGGCCCTGAGATGAAGTATGGACCTCCACGCCCTCCCATCAATGCTCTATGCGGACAGCCATGGCCGTATCTACGATCATCCCCACCTCAGGATGGCGGGGTTTTCAGGAACTGAAGCCGTCGTTATCCATGAAGAAGACCTGATTGAAATGCCCGCGTTCAGCAAGCTTTTTTACATCCCCGGTTCTCCGCCCATAGGACTTGATCCTGATACGGGGAAGATGGAGATCTATGGTGAGGTGGAGGGGGTTACACCTCCCTGCTTTGCCGTGGCGGCCTTTCCCGAACCCGGTTTTGTGCGGGGCCATCTCCCTGCTGCCGACTACAGGGCCAAGCCCTGCATCCTTCCTTCCTGGGCCTACGGGGCTGTGGGCTTCAGAGATGAAGGATACTGGATC
>DREN01000318.1 GCA_011051075.1 Deltaproteobacteria bacterium
AATATTCAGTGTGGATAAAGGTCTCATAAAGGAGGATGGGTCAAAGGTAAGGTGCTCCATCTGCGGACATACCTTCCTGGCATTCCCTGAGAGAGATGCGCCCATTCCCGGTGAAACAGATGCCGCGGTTCCCCCTGTTGAACCGGAGATCGATGCGGACACGGACGATGAGTTGGTGCCTCTCTTTGACGAAGATCTGGAATCTGAGTTCAGAGAGACGGAGGAACCCCTTGAATCCGGCCCTTTCCGTGCTGACAGGGATTCTTTTCAGGTGGCAGCAGGGAAAACAGAGGCAGAGGAGACGGGCATCTCCAAGGCGCGTCAGGGTTTCGCTGAAGACGGACTGGATGGAGATGAGGCCCTGGCATACGACCCGGATGCAGATCTTCTTGCCCCGGACGAAGAGGATCGCCTGGGTGAGGGAGGGGAAGCCCCTGCTGCAGAGATGGATTACGTCCGGATTGAGAAGAGATCTTCAAAATGGAGATTTGCCATTTTTCCTCTTGTTATCCTCCTGGTACTTCTTGTTGGCGCGGTGGTGGCGGTTAACTACTGGAAGCCCGAGGTCCTTCCACCCCCGGTCCGGTCTTTTGTGGATAGTTCCATATCCGCACTTCTGAAGACCCATGAGACCAAGGAGCCGGTTGACCCCGGTGTCCGTCTTCTCGAGTTGAGCTCTGTATCAGGCTCCTTTGTTGATTCTGAAAAAGCGGGACGTCTGTTTGTGATCAGGGGATTGGTTCTGAACAGGTATGCTAAGCCAAGGAGCCATATCCTTATAAAGGGCGACATCCTTGATGACAAGGGTCAGGTGGTCAAGACAGGGCAGGCTTACGCAGGTAACACGTTCACCGATGAGGAGATCAGGATCCTGAGCCTTGAGGAGATCAGGAAGGCTGCCAATAATCCCGACGGCGCTGCAAGGAAGAATTTTAACCTGCCTTCGGGAGAGGCCATCTCCTTCATGATTGTATTTGACCGTCTTCCGGATAATCTGAGCGAATTTACAGTTGAAGCGATCAGTTCTTCGTCCGGGAGTTAGAGAAAGAGGTCAAGGCGCCGGGGTTTTTCGGAACCAAAAGGACCGGACGTGTACTCAGGAGCTGGATTTGCCGGGAGATGCCAGAAGGAGAAGGGGGCATTTGCGCCCCTTTTTCTTTTAAGACCGGGCGCTCCTTTAACCCTCAAAGATCAGGGATCGGGACACCGGTTACGAGATCAGAGATGATTCAGTGGCCCGGGAGGGCCCCCATGTCTTCCCGGACCAGTGGCATAAGGGTTAATAATGTTTACGACTTACAGGCGGGACAGGACCGCCTCATCCCTCGGGACCAGAAGCATCATCAGGGGCTTCATCCTGCTGGCCCTGATCATTCTGGTGGGGACGGGGGGATATATGCTCATAGAGGGATGGTCCGCCTTCGAGGCCCTCTACATGACCGTCATTACCATCACCACCGTTGGGTACGGAGAGGTTAGAACCGTATCGGAGCCTGGGAGGGTGTTTACCGTTTTTCTCATCTTTATGGGAATGGGAATAATGGCCTATACCCTTGGGATTGTGGCCCAGATGATGGTCGGGTTTCAGCTCAGGGCTATCATAGGGAGGAGAAAATTGGGACTGAAAAAACGATCACTCAGGAATCATTATATCATATGCGGTTACGGACGGATCGGTAATATTATCGCACATGAGCTTGAGGCCAACGCCATACCCGTTATTGTAATTGATAACGCTCCCGAGGCCGGGGAGTCTCTGGAGAGAGAGGGAATCCCGTATATTGTTGACGACGCCACCAGCGAAGATGTCCTGAGGGAAGCGGGTATCGAAAGGGCCAAAGGCCTGGTTGCCGTGGTCCTTTCCGATGCCGACAACCTTTTTCTCACCATGACCGCAAGGGGCCTTAACCCCGATCTCTTCATCCTGGCCAGGGCCGATGAGAAGCCCACAGAGAGAAAGCTTCTGAGGGCAGGGGCCAACAAGGTTGTCCTTCCCTACCTGATAGGGGGCCGGCGCATGGTACAGACAATCCTGAGACCAGCGGTCACCGATTTCATAGACTTCACCCTTCACGGCAAGAACATTGAGCTCAAAATGGAAGAACTGCCCGTTGGAGAGAGATCAAGGCTCGCCGGGGTAAGGTTGGCTGATTCGGGGGTCAGGCAGGAGATGAACGTTATCATAGTGGCCATACGGGATAAAGACGGGAAGATGAGTTTTAATCCATCTTCAGAATCGCGTATCAGGGCGGGAGACACCCTTGTGGCCCTGGGACCGGTCAGTGACCTGGAAAAGCTCGCCCGTATCCTTTCAGGCTGACCATGGGCCGGTCAGGAGATCGGTTATGTGGCTTCAAGATCCAGAACCCGCGTTTCCAGCCACTCCTCCACATGGTCCAGCACCTTCGGGTGTTCCGGTTCGTTAAACACCTCGTGGTACAGACCTTCGTAGATCCTGAGGGTTTTATCAGGGGAACCGACCCTCTTGTGAAGCATCCGGGCCCCATCGGGATTGACCAATCTGTCTTTCCCTCCCTGAACGATCAACAGGGGCAACGTGATCCCCGCCGCCTCTGCTTCAACCCTCTTCATGGCCCTGAGGAGTTCAGCGGCGAGCCTTGCCGTAGTTTTTCCCGTGTACACCAGGGGGTCGCCCAGATAGGCCTTGACCACTGCCTTATCCCGGCTCACGCCTTCAGCATCCAGGGAGATCAGTCCCACCTTTGGCATTACAGCGGAAAAGAATCTTCCCAAAAGGATGGTTACAGGGGAGATATTGTCCGGGATCTTGACACCGGGCCCTGAGAGAACCGCGCCCGTGAACTCCTCCTGGTGGTCCAGGAGATAGATGGCGGCGATGAGACCACCCATGCTGTGTCCCACCAGAAAAAGCGGCTTTCCTGGGTGTATTTCCCGGATCATCCTGGAGAAGATCCCCAGGGTGTCTGTAAAATCATGGAACCGCCGGACGTACACGCGCGCGCCCTCTGATCTGCCATGCCCTACGTGATCCAGGCCATATACGGCATAACCAAGGGGGACAAGGTGGTTTACAAGGTTCATATACCTACCGCTGTGCTCGGCCAGTCCGTGTACCACCAGCAGTACGGCCTTTGGCTCCATTTCCGGCAGCCAGCACTGGTAATAGATGTTCATTTCCCCGATACCCTTGAAGTGCCCCTCCTGGTGCTTCATCTCCTGTTCCTCCCTGCTCGTCTTTTTGGTTGCCCCATACTAACAGATCCGGTCAAGCCCGTACACCCCCCTCTTGAAATTCAGATTGAAAAGGAAGCGAAAAACAGGTATCGTGTTAAAGGTATAGAGTTTCAGATAATGATTTTGGCAAGGCCAGAGGGAGGAATCGGAGTAAGTCGTACCCATAGTATGCGGTCGACGATTCCGACCGATAACGCAGTCCAAAATCTTTATCTGGAAGTCTATATCATGTTAAGAACAGCACTGAGGTTGACGTAGGCGGGGAAAGATTACCAAAGGGTGAACAGGGGGTAACCAAGGGAGGCGACCATGAACAACAGACGAATGGGTGAGGCCTTTGTATTGGGAGCGTTGCTCTGTATCGGTCTGGCAGTATGCGGGTATTTCATATCAGCGGCTGTTACCAGGATCAAGGCCGCAGACAGGACGGTAACCGTAAAGGGGCTCTCAGAGCGTGAGGTCCCCGCAAATATCGCCATCTGGCCCATCAAGTTCAGCGTGGCGGACAACGATCTTAACACCCTCTTTTCAAAGATCCAGAGGAACAACTCCCTCATCATTCGTTTCCTCAGGACCCACGGCTTCAAAGACCCGGAAATCTCCATATCCGCCCCGGCCATAACCGACAGGCAGGCCCAGGGGTATGATCCCAACAAGATAAAGTTCAGGTACTCGGGGATTTCCATCATAACCGTGTATACCCGGAACGTGGATTCTGTCAGGGATACAATGAAAAAGCTGGTCGAGTTAGGCAAGGCCGGGATAGCCATTTCAGGGCAGGACTACAATTCAAAGACGGAGTTCCTCTTCACGGGGTTGAACAGGATCAAGCCTGAGATGATTGAAGAGGCCACGAAAAATGCCAGGGAGGTGGCCGAGAGATTCGCCAAGGACTCAAAGAGCAGCCTGGGCAGGATCAGGCATGCCAGACAGGGCCAGTTTTCCATCAGAAACAGGGACAGCAACACCCCGTACATAAAGAAGGTGCGGGTCGTCTCTACGGTGGAGTATTATCTCACTGATTAGGACCTCAGTTTCTAATTTCCATCCAGAGGTCAAGGATCTTTCATGGACATGGTCTAAAGGTACCGGCTGCGAGCTTTGCCTGTCCGCATGCCCTTAGAACGTCATATTCTTTGATAAGGAAAAGGGTATTGCGCAGAAGTGCAACCTCAGCCATCACCGGGTTGACCAGGGCCTTCTCCATGGCTGTGCCGATAATGTCTGCCTGGCCCGTTGCATACAGTTGGGCGACTCATAGAGAGATACACCAACCATGGTGTTGTTCCCTATTGAATATTGACAAATGCGGTAGTTTGGCCGTACTCTCTAACTGTGCCTTTGAGCAGATGCTTAAGGGGGGAACTTATTGGACTTTATTGCGGTAAATTAAAAGAAAGGAGGTTAAACAGAGCAGTTTCAGGGATCTTAGACTCGGGCTCAGGATTTCAAAGGTTTTCCAAAGAAAGGGGGTTATTATGAAAAAACTGAGATGGTTTTTGGTGTTTTCTCTCTCACTGGTGGTGGCCTTTACGGCCGTCGTTAACTTCCCTGCCAAGGCAGAAGGAGCCGTTGAATTGAGATGGTGTACTTTTTTCCCTGCAACCCATCCCCTCTTTCCCATGTCGGAGCGATGGGGGGCCGAGATAGAAAAACTGACAGGAGGCAAGGTCAAGTTTACATATTTTCCGGGGGGCACCCTGCTCAAGGGGAATGAGATCTACGACGGGATTTTGAAGGGCGTCACCGATATAGGGATGTCCTGCTTTGCCTATACCCGCGGCCGCTTTCCCACCATGGAGGCGGTCGACCTTCCATTGGGTTACGCATCAGGCATGGCTGCCAGCTTCGTCATAAACCAGTTCTACAAGAAATTCAAACCAAAGGCCCTTGAAGAGGTGAAGATCCTCTTCCTCCATGCCCACGGCCCAGGACTCCTTCACAGTAAAAAGCCGGTCAGGACCCTGGCGGACATGAGGGGTTTAAAGGTTCGTTCCACCGGTTTCAGCGCCAAGGTATCCAAGGCCTTAGGGGCTGTTCCCGTTGCGATGCCCATGGGAGGCACCTACGAGGCCCTGAAAAAGGGAGTGGTTGAGGCTACCTTTGGCCCCATGGAGGTCCTGAAGGCCTGGAAACAGGCCGAGGTGGTCAAGTACACTACCGAGTGTTACAGTGTTGGCTATACAACGGGCTTCTTTGTGGCCATGAATCTGAAGAAGTGGAACTCACTCCCCGAGGATGTGCAGGAGGTCTTTGAAGAGGTAAGCGCCAGGTACATTGCCAAGGCCGGGGCCGTGTGGGATTCGGGTGACAAGGCAGGGCTTAAGTTCGCCCTCAAGATGGGCAATAAGATGATCAAGCAATCGACCCGTGAGAGCACTAAGTGGGCCGAGGCCGTGCTGCCGGTGATCTCAGGATATGAGAAGAAGGCCGAGGCAAAAGGCCTTCCAGGACGGCAATACGTAAAGACCTTAAGGGGCCTTGTAAATACCTACAACTCTAAGTTCAGCGATGTGCCATAAGAGATACAGGGGGATTGCTGCAGGATCTTTCCTGCCCCGATCCCCCTGTTTTGTCAGGAGGAGGTATGACCGATCTTGGAAAAGGGGTATGCAGGCTCTCTTCCCTGTTGAATCTCGTATCAGGATTCTGCCTGGTGGGAATGACCGTTCTCACCTGCGCCGATGTGGTACTCCGTCTTTTCCGTCGTCCTATCCTGGGTACCTATGAAATCATAGGTTTCTTAGGGGCAGGTGTGGCAGGCCTTGCCATGGCCTATACTACAATGAAGGGAGGGCATGTGGCCGTGGCAGTGCTTATCATGCAGTTGTCCAGCAGGGTCCAGAAGGCGGTTTTCTATATAACCCACCTTCTGTCCCTTGTCCTGTTCGGCCTGCTTACATGGGAATGCATAAGCTATGGAAACGACCTGAGGACCTCGGGGGAGGTCTCCCTTACCCTTGAACTCCCCTTTTTTCCAGTACTCTACGGGCTCGCCTTCTCCTCCTTTGTTGTCTGTCTTGTACTCTCGGTGGATCTATGGGAAGTGATCTCTGGGAAGAGGGCCCCGTGGTCCGGATTAGGGACCTGAGGAGGGCGTAAATGAGTCCAACCGTTGTGGGGATCATCGGATTAGCTGTCCTGCTCGTCGTCCTTTTTTCAAGAATGCCCGTTGGTTTTGTCATGGCCCTGCTGGGCCTTATGGGGTTCAGTTATGTGGTTTTCTGGGAGAGCGGCCTCAGGATTCTGGCAAAGGATTTCTTCAGCATATTCGGATCGTACAACCTCACCGTGGTGCCCCTGTTCATTTTCATGGGTCAGGTTGCCTTTCATGCCGGCATAAGCCGCAGGCTCTTTGACACGGCCTATACCATGTTCGGGTCCCTGCCGGGAGGTCTTGGGATCGCCACCATCGGGGCCTGTGCGGGGTTCGCCGCCATCTGCGGTTCCACCAACGCATCCGTGGCCACCATGACAACGGTGGCCCTGCCCGAGATGAAGCGGCACAGATACGGCCTCTCCCTGAGTACGGGCACCGTAGCAGCGGGGGGGAGCCTCGGTGTACTCATCCCCCCCAGTGTCATTTTTATCGTTTACGGCATTGCCACTGAACAGTCCATCGGACGGCTCTTCGCAGCAGGTATCTTTCCTGGAATCCTCCTATCCGTCTGCTTCGCCCTCACCGTGCTGGTTTGGGTCCGGCTCAGACCGGACAGCGCGCCCCGTGGTACAAGAACGACCCTGAAGGAAAAGATCCTTGCCCTGTCCGGTATAGGGGAGACCCTGATCCTCTTTTTCCTGGTCATGGGGGGGCTGTTCGTAGGTTTCTTTACCCCCACCGAGGCCGGGGCCATCGGTGCCGGCGGGGCCATAGTCATAGGCGTTATTAGGAGGAATCTGACCTGGAAGGGGTTTGTTCAGGCGGTCACGGAGAGTACGCGCATATCCTGTATGGTCCTGGTTATTGTTGCCGGGGCCACCGTGTTCGGGCATTTCATGGCCATCACCAGGATCCCCTATATGGCTGCCACCTGGGTGGGTGAACTCCCACTGCCCAATTACGCCATTATGGCCTTCATAGTCTTTATCTACCTTATAGGGGGCTGCTTCATGGACTCCCTGGCCATGGTCCTGCTCACCGTTCCGATCCTCTATCCCCTGGTAACATCCCTGGGGTTCGATCCCATCTGGTTCGGAGTGATTATAGTCCTTGTCACGGAAATGGGGGTGATAACTCCACCCGTGGGGATTAACGTTTACGTTGTCTCCGGTATTGCCAAGGAGATCCCCCTTGAGGTGATTTTCAAGGGGGCCCTCCCATTCCTGCTGGCCATCCTTTTCACCGTAACCCTCTTGATGATTTTTCCGCAGATCGCCCTGTTCCTGCCGAACCTCATGAGATGACAGGGCCTTTTGAACATCATGCGTGCCAGAGAGTCAGGACAATCCAGGAGTGAACCATGAGTATTGCCACTGCGTTGACCTGGGTACTTTCGCTTATCAACCTGGGCTTTATCATGGTGGCGGCCCTGTTCACCTACGAATCAGTGCGGGAACAGGAAGCTCGTGCGCCCAAGATAGGGGCGGCTGTCACCGGGTTTCATATCCTGTTAGGCGGCCTTATCCTGGTCTGGCCACCAGTGCGCACACCCGTTGCCTGGCTTTTCGGAACGGCCCTTGCTGTACTCCTCCTCTTCCTCATACCCCTGAAAAGAAAGGCCAGGTCCCTCAGGGGGGCTTCAGGCTATCTGGACCCTGATCCCTCAGGTTTCCGGCCGATGGACGAACGGGAGATCATGTTCGCCCGGAACCGGTGCCTTATACCGGGCTCAGAGCCTTATATCCGCTACTACAGGGAACATCCGGAACATAAAGACTATGACGACAGGAGGCGGCAAAGGGGGGGGCCTTTGGGTAAACCCGGGTCCATTGACGGCTCCTACAGGCCCAACGTGGCCATGCTGGTCTCCTCCTTTGAACTCCCCAATATGCTGGGAGACAAGGCCCGTGTGGCCCCTGGATCGGCAGCATCTCAGAGCACCTATGCTGACAAAAGGGAAGCGCCCCCGCCCGCCCGCCTGGACCCTGCTGTGGCCACCAGGATCGTCAAGGGATGGGCAAGGCGGCTGGGGGCCGATCTGGTGGGTGTCTGCCGTATCGATCCGCGTTGGTCCTACAGCCATCGCGGGGAGATCCATTACGGGGAGTGGGATGAATGGGGTGCTAAGATCCCCCACCCCCTTCCGTACGCCGTGGTGGTGGCCACGGCCATGGATCACGACCAGGTGATCACCGCGCCCCACACCCCTTCTGTTGTGGAGAGTGGCTATAATTACGCCAGGGGGGCCTATATCACCACCATCCTGTCTCAGTGGTTCGGCAACATGGGTTACAGGGCAGTTGCAGAGCACAACCGTCACTACGACCTGCTCATGGTGCCTCTGGCCATCGATGCGGGATTGGGAGAGTTGGGCCGCCAGGGTTATCTAATCGCCGACAGGTACGGCCCGAGGGTCCGGCTCTTCGCGGTGCAGACGGACATGCCCCTTGTGCCTGACAAACCGGTTGATCTGGGTGCGGAACGGTTCTGCGAGGCCTGCCTCAAGTGCGCTGAATCCTGCCCATCCAGGTCCATCCCCAAGGACCGGGACAGGAAGGTGGACAGGGGTATTGAACGGTGGAAGCTCAACGAGGAGAGCTGTTTTGAGTACTGGGGAAGGATAGGAACGGACTGCTGTGTGTGTATGGCGGTCTGCCCCTTTTCACGGCCCTACCGTACCGTTCACAAACTGGTCAAATATATTCTCCGCCGCTCTGAGCTGGCAAGGGTTGTTTTTCCCCATGTG
>DREN01000212.1 GCA_011051075.1 Deltaproteobacteria bacterium
CTGGATACTGGATACTGGATATCCAGGGTAGATAGATTGGATAGGGAAGCGCCCTCATCATCTTCAATACCCCCGTGTCAGTTGACATTCTTGTCATCCTCTGAAATTGGGAAGGGGATCTTGACGAATTCTACCCCCTCTTCCTTCAGGGTTTTTTCCTCATCGGCCGTTGCAGAACCCCGTATGCTCCTCCTCTCGGCAGCCCCGTAGTGTATTTTGAGCGCCTCTGCGGCGAACCTGGTACCAACGTCCTCGGAGTTGTTTTTCACGTACTCCACCACCTCTTTTGCCAGCCGTTGGTAATCGATAGTCTCCTCCCCGGGCACGGGAACGGATTGTGATTTCTTTACTGCAACGGGAGACATCACCTTCCTGACGTTGGCATCGTCACAAAAGGGACATCGAACAAGGTCTTGGGCGTTCTGTTTATCAAACGACTCGTTACTGTCAAACCAGCCCTCAAATATATGTCCCTGAGAACACTCCAGATCAAATACTATCATCCAAATTTACTCCTCGCCTATTTCTCCATCAGCAGTCTCAAGGTTCTTAGGTTCTGTAAATCCCTGTCAGCGCCCGAGTCATCCCTCCCCTTGGGGGTTTCCAGCAGAAACGGCAGCCCCCTGAACAGGGGGGATTTCAGGAAAAATGAAAAAGGCCTTTTCCCTATGAGACCCTGGCCGATATGTTCGTGCCTGTCAACCCTGGATCCGAGGGCCCTTTTTGAATCGTTCATGTGGAAGAGGCGACACCGGCTCAGACCCACGGTGGCATCAAGGTGCCTTATAAGCCTCTGATAGCTCTTCTCATCCCTGAAGTCATAGCCGGCCGCAAAGAGATGGCAGGTGTCCACACATACGCCGAGCCGTTCCTCCACCCCAGCCATCTCCAGGATTTCGGCAAGGTGTTCAAGGCGATAACCCAGGCTTGTCCCCTGCCCGGCCGTTGTCTCGAGGAGTATCCTCACCCGCGATAGAGGCGTCATGTCAAAGATACGCCTTAGAGACTCTGCAATACGCCTGATGCCGGTTGTTTCGCCGTCACCCAGGTGCGCCCCCGGGTGCATCACGACCTGGGGGATACCCAGGCGCTCCGCCCTGTCCACTTCATCCAGGAGGGCCTGAAAGGAGCGTTCCCTCCCCTCCCGGGAGGGGGAGGCCAGGTTGATCAGGTAACTGTTATGGGAGGCCACCGGCTCCACGCCCATCTCTGCCCTGGCCTCTTTGAAGGCATGGATCTTATCGGGAGCCAGGCCGGCGGGACCCCACCTGTTCGGACTAATGGTAAATATCTGGATTACCTGGCAGCCACTTCTTTTTCCCCTGAAAAGGGCCTTGTGCAGGCCGCCGGCAATGGACATATGTGCGCCCAGCAGGGGCACCCTACCTCTCGGCGTAGAGAACGGCTAAGATCCTGGTCCTCTCAGGGCCGTGGCATTTAACCAGATGGGGGACGGTAGAGTCATAGTAGATGGCATCCCCGGGATGAAGCAGATGGATCTCATCTTCCAGCCGGACTTCCATGGTCCCTTCGAGCACGTAGATAAACTCCTGGCCGTCATGGGTGGACCTCTCCTCCTCTGTTTCAGCAGGGTCCAGAGACACAAGGAAGGGCTCCATATGCCTGTTTTTCTTGTGGGGGGCCAGAGACTCATAACCATAACCGTAGTAGGCCCCCTTTTTTGAATCGTACCGTGATATTACCTTCCGGTCGTCCCTCCGCACGATCGTATAGGACCTGTCCTCATCCCCTGAAATGAAGTACCCCATCTTCAGGTCAAGGGCCTTTGCCAGCCTTATTATGGTCCCCAGGGGCGGGGCCATGGTCCCGTTCTCGATCTCTTCCAGAAGGGAAACATCCAGACCGGTCCTCTGTGAGATATCCATTAGGCTGAGGTTGCGCTCCTCCCTGACCTTCCTGACCCGTTCCCCCACATTCACCTGAATATCTTCTGCGGGCGCATCTTCACCGATGCTCTCCAGGAAATCCTTTTCCTGATCCCTTTTACCGAACTGGTCGCTTATATCGGACAGAAAATCGTGGTAGGCATCACGGGTATCAGACCGTTCACTATCTTTTTCCATATTCCTTATCCCCTGTCTTAACCCGGCCGAACCGCCACCGGACACTAAAATTTACTCCTCAAGACCCTGTGGGATGCCGGGACAGGAGCGGTATGAATGCCTCCCGACCTACCAGACCCTTAAAAAGATAACCCTCCCCGTAGGAAAATCAAGGCAGGAGAAGGCCTGCACGGACGGCCAGGATCAGCCCGGAAACCCGACCGGAATGTCCCGGTCCTGCGGGGAGGCAAAGGCACCATGGCTGCGAAAGATCCCGGCCAGTAGATGTAGATGCCTCACATGCTGGCCAGGTACCGGATTTTCAAGCCTCCCGGTGGGAGACCCGGGCGTCCGAAACAGCGCCCATCAGGTCTCAAGCACAAAGATGATCTCCATCCTCACCCGGTACTCACTGATGGTGTCATCCTCAATGGCCACCCTTTGCTCCAGAACCCTCAGACCGGTAATTCCCCTCAGGGTCTTGCTTGCCCTTTCAAACCCAACCCTTATGGCATCATCGAAACTGATTGGAGAGGCTCCGATAATCTCCGAAACTCTTGCCACCCGCTCCATAAAAAGACCTCCTGTCTGCAGCACACTGATTCAGGGATAAAACTACGGCCGGGTTGAGGGCTTCTCTTCTCCACTCTAACCCTGTCTGCCCGAAAATTCCAAAGAAGCCGGGCAAAGACTATCCCTTGACACCGGCAAGTCACAGGGTTACTCTGTTGACCGTCCACAAATTAGGGGATAAGATCAAAAAAATCAATGATTTTTTGAGAGGTCCCGTATCCTATAGAGTTTCAGATAATGATTTTGGCAAGGCCAGAGGGAGGAATCGGAGTAAGTCGTACCCATAGTACGTCGTCGACGATTCCGACCCGATAACGCAGTCCAAAATCTTTATCTGGAAGTCTATATCAATAAATACGGGATTAACAGCCTTTTACCCCCCCCTTGGTCCCGCCTTGGCGGATCCCAGGCAGAGGGGGTTTTTGAAAAGCCCCACGTCCCGTTGAAAGGAAGGATTTAAAGCCATGTTGGAAAATCAGTATATTGTGAACGATCTTACCTTGAACGATTCCTGGCGCATGTTTCAGATCATGGCGGAATTCGTGAAGGGTTTTGAAGTGATGCCCGAGGCCTACCCTGCCGTAAGCATATTCGGCTCCTCCAGGACGAAGTCCAAGAGCGCCGTTTACAGGGATACGGTCAAGATGTCCCGTCTCCTGGTAGAGGCCGGATTCAACGTCATTTCAGGAGGGGGGCCGGGGGTCATGGAGGCTGCGAACAAGGGGGCGGCCGAGGCCGGAGGCACCTCGGTTGGGCTTCACATCGAACTTCCAAGCGAACAGGAGCCCAACGAATACGCCAACGTAAGGCTCAACTTCAGGTATTTTTTCATCAGGAAGGTTATTTTTGTAAAGTATTCTGTGGCCTATATCATCATGCCCGGTGGGTTCGGGACCCTTGACGAGCTATTTGAGGCCCTGACCCTGATCCAGACAAAGAGGATCAGGCATTTCCCGGTCATTCTGCTGAACTCCCGGTTCTGGGAAGGACTCTTGGACTGGATCAGGGAGGCCATGATAAGGGAGCAGACCATTTCCGAACCGGACCTTGAGATATTCAATCTGGTAGACACCCCTGAAGAGGCCGTGGGCATCATAAAGAGAAGAGTTGTCATCTGAGAAAACTGGTGGTGGAAGATATTGAATCGCTGGCAGACAGGTTCGGGCTGCAACTCTCATGGGACCAGATCCGCAGGCTGGAAATATTTCTGGATCAACTGGAGGCCTGGAACAGGAAGATCAACCTGACAGGGCTCAGGTCCCGAAGGCGAATTATCAACGAGCTCCTGATAGACTCCCTTATACCCGCCACCCTGATCCCGCACACGGGCAGGCTTCTGGACATCGGCTCTGGGGCCGGGTTTCCCGCCGTCCCCATCAAGATATCCAGACCCTATCTTGAGTGCCTTCTTCTTGAACCCGCCTCCAAAAAGGTCAGTTTCCTCAAACAGGTCGTCCGGGCTGCGGGCCTCCAGAAAATTGGTATCCTCAGAGGCCGCATTGAGGAAGCCGCGGCCGTCCTTAACCAGAAAGGGTACCACGTTATTACTTCAAGGGCCGTGGTTCCTCTGCCGGGGCTTATCAGATGGGCAGTCCCTCACCTTGCGCCCGGTGGCATGATAGTGGCCTTCTTAGGCAGGAACAGCGAGAGAGTGATGGAAGAAAGTGCTGATCTGATCGATAAGCACCATCTGTTTACCTTCAGATCCATCTCCTATCTGCTGCCGGGAAAAGGCCTGCCCAGGACAATCCTGAGCTTGAAAAGGAAGGGTCAAACGGATTGTAACCAAAAGGCCCCCTCTCCCCCACTCTTGGAATGCTGTCAGGTCAGGGGACCCCGGCTGCCAGGCAATGGATCGTAAGGGTTAAAGGGGCCTTGGTCGGACTACCCTATTTCACATACTTGAAGGATACGTTAAGCCTTGTGCGAAAGGACGTCACCTGCCCGTTTTCAATGGTCACGTCCAGCTTGGTCACCTCGGCGATCCTGAGATCCTTGAGGCTTTCCCCTGCCGTGGAGATTGCGGTCTTTGCAGCTTCTTCCCATGATTGATCACTAGTACCCACCAACTCGATAATTTTGTACGTGCTTCCAGCCATTTTCATCCTCCTCGTAACGGTAAAAGGTTGCAGCTACTGCACCATGCCTTGAGGTCAGGTATCACCCCCTTTCAACTTAGAGATATTTTTCACAATCTATATTAGCCTATACTTTATCAAACCAACTGATCCTTTACAAGATTTATTTTTAGACCATTCAGCCAGGGAACGACACCCTACCAAATGTGGGCAAGGGGGCCGTGAGATACGTTGACAACCGCTCCACCCTGATCTAATAGATGGAGGGATCCATGAAATGCTCATAAGGACGGAAGGCAATGCCGAAATCAGATGGTCGTTCACCGCTTGACGGGTTCGGGACCGCACTCAGGACCCTGACCATACTCCGGTGGCCGGGAGCCCGGTCCGAGGATTTCGGCTCCTCACTCCTATGGTTTCCCATCGTCGGGATGCTCTTGGGCCTGGTTCTTTACGGGACAGCCCTGGTGCCGGGACTGCTCCCCTTTCCTCCCTGGCACACGGGTACGGCCCTTATTGTGCTGCTCATGGACATCTGTCTGACACGGGGTCTGCATCTCGACGGCCTGGCCGACTGGGCAGACTCCATAGGCGGCTATTTCCAGAGAGACAGGAGGCTGTCCATTATGAAGGATACCTCCCTGGGGGCGTTCGGGGTCCTGGCACTGGTCTCGGTACTGCTGGTGAGGCTGTTCTCATTTGAAAGGCTCATATCCTGCGCCTCCCTTTTCTGGCTTCCCGTCATCTACACCCTATCCAGGGGGATGATGGTTGAACTGATGACGACCCTTCCCTATGCGCGCGCTGAGAGAGGCATGGGACACCCATTTGTGGCCCGGGCCTCCGCCAGAAACAGGGTCCTTTGTCACGGTATTACCGCGGCACTCTGTATTCCCTTCGGGCCGATCGCCTTCCTGCTCTTCCTTACGGGATGGCTGGAGGCAAGACTGTTCGGGATTCGCTGCAGGCAGCAGTTCGGTGGCATAACCGGTGATCTTTTGGGAACGGCCAACGTGATGGTGGAGACCACCCTGTTGATGGTATGCGCCTTCACCGGATCGGGTCTTAATACATATTTGGGCTGGGGATGGCTGCTTCAGTAAGTCTCACCTCTACCGGGAAAAACCCCATTCCCTTAATCTCTCCTCCATCCTCATCCTGTGACTTCCCGGCCAGAAATACCTGCCGCAGGAAGGGCAGAAACGGATCCTGTCCCTGTTCTGGTAGAGCACATATTCGGGGACCTCACCCTCCGCGGGCCCCTCTTTCACAGGCCTCAGTAGAACATTACACCCAAGGCACCTGGAGAACAGGGCCGAGGGTTCCGGTTCAAGTCCGAGATCTTTTTTAAGTAGAGATATCTGCTCCCCTACCCCGTTGCCATGGATCAGGAGGGCCCTGCCCTTCATCATTTCAGCCCTTCCCCTGTGACGGGTAAGAAGGGTTCTCCCCTGGCTTACAAATCTCTCCATCTCTCCCGGTTCATATCGGGACTGATAATGGGTATCGTAGCCCAACACCCTGAGCCACCTGGCCAGTCTGCCCACCATGGAATCTGCCACGAACCTCACCTTCGGACCTCCCTTTTTCTCATGCCACTGGCAGGGCAGGGGGAAGCTCCACCCTGAGCACTAACTCCTTCCCATGGCGGAAGAGATCGATCTTTCCGCCGTGGCGGTGCACGATAATCTTTGAAAGGGGGAGATCGTGCACCGTGGCAGCGGCCTCTCCTGTAAACCGGGGGAAGAAGAACTGTTCCAGATCGTCGTCCGACAGGGCCGGTGCTACGTATCTTATGGTAACTACCGGATTTGCGTTCTCCATCTCTGTGGAGACAAAGAGTCTTTCACCGCGGGGCATGGTGAGTACGGTGTGTTTTAAGAGGGCACCCAAGGCCTTCTTGAGCAGATCCTCGTCCACCATTGCACCCTTGACCGAGGGAGACAGGGACACCACCCCCTCAACCGATCTTGCCTCCATCTGGTCTTCCAGCCCCTTGATCACGGAACCAAGCAGCCGGTTCAGGTCCACCTCTGACGGGGAAATATCAAAGGGCTCTATGGAGGAGAGGATGATCTTGAGTATGTGCTCGAGCCTGGTCACCTCTTCCACGATGATCTCTGCAAATTCCCGTGTTTTTTCGCCCTGGGGCAGGGAATCCCGGAGCCTCCGTGCAAAACCGCCTGCAGAGGTGAGGGGGTTTCTCATTTCATGGGCAAACCGGGCGGATATTTCGCCCAGGATATTGATCTCCTCCCTGCGCAGGGCCGCCTCCTGGAGCCTTTTCAGCTCGGTAATATCCATCATGATCCCTTCAATCCATCTTAGTCTGCCCCTCTCATCCTTGAAGGGGATGGCCCTGTCCATGAATATGAGCCTGCGTCCCTCCCTGTCTTTCACCACCCGTTCAACGCGAAACCCCTGGTCGTTCTCTTCAAGTGATTTCAGGATCTCTCTGGCCTCTTTTCTGCTGCATCGCCAGATCTTCTCCCGCCAGAAGCTCCGGTCTCCCACCACCTCGTCGATGCTGTATCCCAGCTTCTCGGTAAGGTGGGTGTTTATGAACTCGGCGCTTCCGTCGTTGAGAATCCTGTAAACGATGAGGGGGAGATTCTCCACCAGGGCGCGGTACTTCTCTTCAGAGGCAACCAGGTCCGCGGTCCTCTCCCTGACCCTGGTCTCCAGTGTCCTCGCATGGTCCTCTATCTCCCTCTCCCTCTCCTTGAGGGCATCGAGCATGGTATTCAGGGACCGGGTCAACAGACCTATCTCATCCTGAGGCCGTATCCCAAGCCGCACATCCCTCCTGCCCTCGGCTATCTCCCCGGCCTTGGCCACTATCTCCTCTATGGGCCGGGTGAAGAGTGTGGCAACGGCCCAGATGAGGGCAAAGGAGATGATAATCCCGGCCAGTCCCACGAGTATCATTACCTTTTTAGTCACGGATAACCGCCCGACTATCGATCCGCGGCCCGCGTTCATCTCCACCACTGCCACTACCTCACCAAAGTAGTCCTTTATGGGTCCCACTAGGATGCAGCATGCCGGATGATCGGCAGGGGAGATGGAGATTACCGGGGAATCAGGGACCTGACCCTTCAGATGAGCGGCAGGGCATGAACCCTTTATCTCTTCAGCGGTCGTAGAGAGGAGGTTGTACACCTTGCCAGATCTCTCGTACACGGTGAGCTCAAGGTTGCAGCTCCTTTTGACATCTTCCAAGAAGGCCCTGTCAAAGGGGTACCCGATCTCAAAACTGCCCACCAACGATCCCCCGTACCGGACAGGGACAACCCCCCGCATGCCCAGGCCGGTGACTCCCCATTCCAGGCTCGCTATTCCCCTGCCGCTCTTCATGACATCCATAATGGTCTTTCGGTAGCTGATCATTTCGCCCTGTATCTCCGTGGCATGGACCCGCAGAAAGGACTTCCCGGGAGGGGTATGAAAATGGAACTGCTCGATCCCGAAATCCCTCCTGAGCCGTTCGTACATGGGCAGGGTATATTCGTAGAGGGCGTGGAGGTCTTCTTCTGCCAGGAGGGCCTGTACCCTGGGATCCCCGGCAATGATGGTTGCGATGGAAAGGGCCTGGTCTCCCTTGTGCCGGATCCTGGTCAGAAAATGGCGGTAGGCGTCGAGGATCTCCTTTCTCTCCTCCTTCCTGATCAGGTCCTGCTGTGAGGTAAGACCCACGTACACGAGTGCGGTGGTGCCGGTAAAGGAGAAAAAAAGGAAGGGGATCAGGAGCTTCCACCGGAGGCTGATACCCTGGATTCTGAATATTAGGTCCTTTAACATAACTATTAGAATGAAAAGCGTGCTTTTCTCGCGCAAAGCTGGAAGCTGATCCCCAATCCCTGACCCCTAATCCCTGTTCCCCCCATAGACCACCAGGGGCATTTTGTTAAGGTCTCTGAGAATCCTTCTCTGCCTCCTGAGCACATGGGGGCCCGGGTCGGTGGGAGACCAGCGGTGAAGGCTGGGTAGAATGGCCGCTAAAAGGGCGGCCTGGCGTGGGGAGATCCGGTAGGCTGAAGTATGAAAGTAGGTCCTCGCCGCGGCCTCGACCCCCATGATCCCCCTCCCCCAGTCAACCGTGTTCAGGTAGATCTCAAGTATCCTCTCCTTGCTCCACAACATCTCAACAAGGATGGTGTAGTAGGCCTCCAGGATCTTCCTCCAGAGGCTTCGGTCAGGCCAGAGGAATACGGTCCTTGCCGCCTGCATGCTTATGGTGCTGGCCCCCCGGACCCCTTTTCTGAAAATCATATCC
>DREN01000245.1 GCA_011051075.1 Deltaproteobacteria bacterium
ATCATGTCCTCCATGACCATGCCCATCCCGGCAATAGTGGATGACGGTCTCATGAAGGTGGCCGACGGTCTCAAACAGGCGGGAAGCCTCATGTGGACGGGGACCCCTATACCCAAGGACTTGAAGACAATCAAGGAAACCGGCGTGGCCCTGGCGGCCAATGTGAAGCCCCTGAAAGACCGGCCTACCATGTTCAAGGCCATTGATGAGATCCAGGCCGCGGGCGTTAACTGGTTAGGGATTGAAATCGATTCAGGGCAGGGGACCAAGGTGCATGACAGGCAGATGGCCTTTGACTGCTCACCGCTATCCCTTGAAGAACTCAAGGAGATCAGAAAGATGGTATCGATCCCCCTGATCTTCAAGGGGGTGCTCAGCAGGGAGGACGCGGAAAAATCCGTTGAGGCAGGCGCCGACGGGATCTTCGTGTCCAACCACGGGGCCCATACCCTGGACTACCTGCCGCATCCCTTCCAGGTCATGGAGGAGATCGTCTCTGTAGTAAAAGAGGAGACCGTAATCCTGGTGGACGGGGGATTCCGGCGCGGAAGCGACGCCTTAAAGGGCCTGGCGTTCGGGGCCGCACTGGTGGGATTAGGCAGGCCGATCCTTTACGGACTGGCCGCCAATGGCAGTGAGGGGGTCAGAGATGTTGTCAAGCAGATGACGGAGGAGCTGAAACGGCTCATGTCCATGACAGGGGCCGCCTCACCCGGGCGATTGGGCCGGGATGCCCTATTGGGGTAGGAATTGGAAGTTAGTGATTACTGATTGAGAGGAGTAAGAGAACATGAGCGACACTGCACAACTGATAGTGGACGGTAAGACATACGAGATACCGATCATAACGGGAACTGAAGGGGAGAGGGCCCTGGACATCTCCAGGCTGCGCGCCGACACCGGGCTTATCACCCTTGATCCGGGCTGCGGCAATACCGGTACGTGCCAGAGCAGCATCACCTTCATGGACGGCGAAAAAGGGATATTGCGCTACCGGGGAATCCCGGTGGAACAGTTGGCCGAGCATTCAACCTTCAGGGAGACCGCCTACCTTCTCATCAACGGGGAGCTTCCCACCCAGGAAGAACTCCAGCGTTTCTCCGTCCGGCTTAACGACCACAGCCTGGTTCACGAGGACATGCGGGCCTTCTTTGAAAGCTACCCACGGGGGACCCATCCCATGGGCATGCTCTCCTCCATGATAAACGCCCTGAGGGCCTTTTATCCCAGGATCCCCACACGGAGCGAGGAGGAAGAGATAAATATCACCTTTGCCAGGCTCCTCTCCAAGGTAAGGACCCTGGCGGCAATGAGTTACAAGATCTCCCTTGGCCACAAGGTGGTCTATCCCCGGTACGACCTCTCCTACTGCGCCAACTTCCTGAACATGATGTTTGACTCGCCGGTACGGCCCTACAGGATCGATGAAGATCTCGTGGAAGCCCTGAACGTGTTTTGGATCCTCCACGCCGACCATGAGCAGAACTGTTCCACTGCCGCGGTCAGGTCGGTGGGGAGCGCCCGGGTGAACCTGTACGCCTCAATCTCCGCAGGGATTTCAGCCCTCTGGGGGCCCTTACACGGGGGGGCCAACCAGGCGGTCATCGAGATGCTGCAAGAGATATACGACAGGGGCGGCGACCCGGCCCCCTTTATCGCCCGGGCCAAGGACAAAGAGGATCCTTTCCGGCTCATGGGTTTCGGGCACCGGGTGTACAAGACCTTTGACCCCAGGGCCCGTATCATGGAAAAGGTGTGCAACAGGGTTCTCAAGAAGCTTAACCGGCAAGATCCGCTTCTCCCCATCGCAAAAAGGCTGGAGGAGGTGGCGCTCAAGGACAGCTACTTCATCGATCACAACCTCTATCCCAATGTGGACTTCTATGCGGGTATCGTGCTGCGGGCCATAGGCATACCTCTTGACATGTTCCCGGTCATGTTCGCCATCGGCCGTCTGCCAGGCTGGATCGCCCAGTGGAAGGAGAGTGCGGACGATCCAAAATGGAAGATCCACAGGCCCAGGCAGATATATACCGGTCTTCTCAAAAGGGATTACGTACCTATGGAGGAGAGGGGTTAGGGGTCCCTCGCCCCGAACCCCGTGAGGTATGGGAGAGGCTCAGCCCATATTCTCCACAATAGCGGCCCCGAATTCAGAACATCTGACCTCCCTGGCCCCCTTCATCTGACGGGCCAGATCATAGGTGACGGTTCTTTGGGAAACGGTCCTTTTGAGCGCCCTAACCACCAGTTCCGCCGCCTCATCCCAGCCCAGAAACCGGAGCATTTCAACCCCGGACAGGATCAGCGAGCCGGGGTTCACCCTGTCCTGGCCCGCGTACTTGGGGGCGGTGCCGTGGGTGGCCTCGAACAGGGCGCAACAGTCCCCTATGTTGGCGCCAGGTGCCATGCCCAGGCCTCCCACCTGGGCCGCGGCCGCGTCGGAGAGGTAGTCGCCGTTGAGGTTGGGCGTGGCGATGATGTCGTACTCCTCGGGACGCAGCAGAAGCTGCTGAAACATGGCATCGGCAATGCGATCCTTTATCACGATCCGGCCGGCCGGATGTTTGCCCTGGAATCGGTCGTAGAGCTCCCCTTCGGTGAGCGTCAGGTCCCCGTACTTCTCCCGGGCCGTCTGGTATCCCCAGTCCCTGAAGGCCCCCTCCGTGTACTTCATGATATTTCCCTTATGTACCAATGTCACGCTCTTCCTCTTATGCTCCAGGGCGTACTGGATGGCCATTGAGACCAGGCGGGAGGTGTTTTTTCTGCTCATGGGCTTGATACCCACGGCGCTCTCCAGGGAAACGGTGGTGCCACCTTTGGCCTCTGATCTGGCGTTGATCAGGGTCAGAAGCTCACGGGCATCATCAGAGCCGGCCGGCCACTCAAGCCCCGCGTATACGTCTTCGGTGTTCTCCCTGAAGATCACCACGTCCAGCCTGCCGGGCTCCTTCACCGGCGCTGGAACCCCTTCAATGTAGCGCACCGGCCGTACGCAGGCATAAAGGTCCAGGGCCTGACGAAGGGCCACGTTGAGGGAGCGGAATCCGCCACCAACAGGGGTGGTAAGAGGCCCCTTGATGGCCACGCCGTAACGCCTTATGGCGGACAGGGTCTCCTCGGGAAGCGGGTTGTCTCTGCCGTACCGGTCCATGGCATTTTCCCCTGCGAAGATCTCCAGCCACGAGATCTTGCGCCCCCCGGCATAGACCCTCTTTACTGCCCCATCAAGAACGGCCCTGGTGGACGCCCATATGTCAGGCCCTATGCCGTCCCCTTCAATAAAGGGGATGACCGGACGGTCGGGCACAATGGGGCGTTTCCGCGCGTCCCACGAGATCATGTTTGAAGTATCCGGGTTTCCGGGATTCTGGCGGTGTTTCATCGTCTGTTTCTCCGTAAGTCACGCTGAGATCCAAAAGACCCCAGACAGTCCGAGCTTCTAATCCAAAAAAAGGACACACCCTGCATGGGTGTGTCCTCCGGGGGTAGGAATCTGCTTGCGCAGTAAGGCTCAAGACCCCACTCGACAAAAGGCCCTCGGAGCGCAACACGCTGAAATCCGGCGTTTTCTCAGAAAAAACCGAAGACGCCGGGTCGGCCTATGCCCGCGCGCTGATCGAGGTTCAGGACAGGTGTCTTTCAGAAGCCCAGAGTCCTTTTCAGTTCGCCTTGGCCATACCCATGTCAAAGGCCTTCAGGTTCGACTCCAGAAATGCCTTCTTGGTGGAAATTGCAATAACCTTTTTCATCTCTTCGGCCCCCACAGGGATAGTGCCTGAACCGATCAGGGCACCAAGCATGACCATGTTAAGGGAGAGGGGATTTCCCACTTCTTCGGCTATGGCGTTTCCGTCGAACGAGATAAGTTTACCGACCTTGGCGCCGATGAGCTCAAGACTCTTTTCCGGAGAAGGATAGGCACCCTGGCCTATGGCAACGGTGAAGGGCGGTAGGGGATGGGTATTGGTAATAACCACCGTATCCCCGTTACACTTTCCAAGTGCCCTCAGGGTCTCCAAGGGCTCAAAACCGATGAGCACATCAGCCTCCGCACCCGAGACTATGGGGCTTGTGACATCGCCCATAAGGACCGCCGATTCCACAATCCCTCCCCTCTGAGCCATACCATGAATCTCGCTTACCACGGTGGGTATATTCATGGAGAGGGCGGCCTCTCCCAGCAGACGTGAGGCCAGCAGGTTGCCCTGCCCCCCCACGGCGATAAATACCAGTCGTTTCGTTTCCATAAAAAGCCTCCCTGTTACTCTTTAAGTGGTAGAATTGCGTTTTCAGGACAGACCTGGGCGCAGATGGAACAGCCCACGCAGAGGTTTTTGTCTATTTCCACCTGTTCGCCATCCAGGTACATGGCCGGGCACGCAAGCAGGTTGATACAGTCACGGTGATTCTTGCACTTCTTCTGGTTCACGTAGAACGGTTTTGATTTCTTGAACTGTCCGGTGGCCTTTGCAAAGAGGGGGCACAACTCCTGTGAAATGATAACCGATATGCCGTCATACTCCATGGTGGCCTTCACCGCTTCTATGGTCTTTTTCAGCTTAAAGGGTTTCACGACATGAACGTCTTCCACACCCAGCCCCCTCACCAGGTTTTCGATAGAAATACGGGTCCTTTCAACGCCCAGAGGTGTGGTGTCCACACCGGGATGGATCTGATGGCCGGTCATTGCCGTTGTCCCATTATCGAGGATTACAAGGGTAAACTTGTGGTTGTTGTGTATCGCGTTGACGAGTCCGGTGATACCTGAATGGAAAAAGGTGGAATCCCCTATGAAGGACACGACCTTCTGATCGGTGGCCCGGGAAAAACCACACCCCGAACTCACGGAGGACCCCATGCAGATAACAAAGTCAGCCATGGAAATGGGCGGAAGAAGGCCCAGGGTGTAACATCCGATATCGGTGGGATAAACAGTGTCAGTGCCGTACACCTGTTTGACCGCGTAGTAGGTGGCCCTGTGGGGGCATCCTGCGCACAGGTTGGGTGGTCTTCCGGGGAGTGCCGGCAGATCTGAAGTATTAACCACCACGGATGGCTCGTAATCCACGTCAAAATACCCGGCAACGGCCTTGCGAACCATGCCCGGGTCATACTCGTAGAGCCGGGAAAAGGCCCCCACCCCCTTTCCCTGGATCGGGGCTGAAATACCCTTTTCCTGCGCCAGGGCCCTGAGTGCATCTTCGTTAATGGGCTCCAACTCCTCAACCACCAAGACCTTATCCCTTCCCTTCAGGAAGTCGGCGCAAAGGCCCTTTGGCATGGGCCATGAAAAACCAAGCTTCAGGATACTTACCTTGTCGCCGATCCCCAGGTCGGAAACGGCGTCCTTCACATAGTTGAAGGCCGCTCCGTTTGCCACAATCCCCCATTTTCCATCACCGATAACCTGGTTGTATGGGCCCTGTTCAGACTTCTCGCTTGCCTGATCGTACTTTTCAAGGAGGAGCTTGTGAAGGTTCCTGGCGACGGCCGGCACTGCCACAAAGTGAAAGGGGCTCTTTTCAAAATGGGCCGATGTCTGGATGGGCTTTAACTCCCCGAGACGCACGGCCCCCCTTATGTGGGCCAGCCTGGTGGTGGTCCTGATGATAACCGGGAGCCCCAACTCCTCGGACAGGCCAAAGGCCTCCGCGGTCATGTCCTTCATCTCCTGTGTATTGGTGGGCTCTAACATGGGAAGGCTGGACAGCCGAGCGTAGTAACGGTTGTCCTGTTCGTTCTGGCTGGAAAAGAGCGATGGGTCATCCGCGTTGATGATGACCATTCCCCCCTTGACACCCACATAGGCCAGGGTCATCAGGGGGTCGGAGGCCACGTTCAGGCCCACGTGTTTCATGGTTACAATGGTCCGCAGGCCGGCAACAGCCGCCCCGGCCCCCACCTCCAGGGCCACCTTCTCGTTGGTTGAATACTCAAAGTAGAGATCGGATTCCATGGAGATCCTGAAGAAATTTTCCGGAATCTCCGAGGAAGGGGTTCCTGGATAGCATGTGGCAAAGGATACCCCCGCTTCCAGGGCCCCCCTGGCAATAGCCTCGTTGCCCAGGAGAAGGACCTCTTCTCCTGGAGCGTCTATCAATAATTTGTGCATGTTTTTCCCTCCCGATTGCTTTCTGGTTTAAAAAATGTTGACAATCCGATCGTCTTGTAAACGGTCTGAAAGTCGAATCTCCGAGAAATACCGTCAGACCACTGACCACCCAGGATAATCCTCAATCCCCCAATTTCTCAATTCAAATCTTGAAACTTTCAGCCATTCCTAAGTATTTCTTTCTCAGTTTCGGTTTCTCTATCTTTCCCGTGGGATTCCTGGGAACATCGTCAAAGATGATCTTTCTTGGCCTCTTATACCTGGGCAGACTCTCGCAGTAAGTAAGGACTTCTTCCTCGGTCATGGAAGAACCCGGCTTCACCTTGATGACGGCGGCCACGATCTCCCCAAGGCGTTCATCCGGTATCCCTATTACCGCCACGTCCTGTACCTTCTGGTTCTCCATGATGAAATCTTCTATCTCCACCGGGAAGATATTTTCGCCGCCGGTAATTATTATATCTTTCTTCCTGTCCACCAGCCAGATAAACCCGTCCTCATCCACCCGGGCCATATCACCGGTCATGAGCCAGCCGTCTACAAGGGTGTTCTCTGTGGCCTCCGGGTTGTTGTAATACTCCTTCATGACTCCGGGACCTCTCACTGCCAGTTCCCCGGGCTCCCCCTTTGGCACCTCCTTCTGATCAAGGCCCACGATCTTGAACTCCCAGTCAAAGCCCGGAAGCCCTATGGCCCCCACCTTATGGAGGTTCTCCATGCCCAGGTGAACACATCCTGGACCCGTGGTTTCGCTCAAGCCGTAGTTGGTATCGTAATCGTGCTTGGGAAACACCCTTTTCCAGTTCCTGATCAGGCTGGGTGGCACGGGCTGGGCCCCGATATGCATCAGACGCCACTGATCCAGGCTGTAATCATCCAATTTGACATCGCCGTTCTCAACGGCGATCAGGATATCCTGGGCCCAGGGCACCAGGAGCCACACAATGGTGCACTTTTCCTCGGATACGGCCTCGAGTATCCACTCCGGCTTGATCCCCTTCAGGATCACCCCCCTTGCCCCGACAATAAAGTTGCCGAACCAGTGCATCTTGGCCCCCGTATGATAGAGGGGCGGTATGCACAGGAAGTTGTCATCGTGGGTCTGGTTGTGGTGCCGGTTTTCCACGATGCAGGCAAACTCCAGATTCCTGTGGGTGAGCAGTATCGGTTTTGGATCTCCTGTGGTGCCCGAGGTAAAGTAGAGGGCAGCCTCGTCCAGAAGACTGACGGAGATGTTGGGGTCCTGGGCGCTGCCTGTGTTGAGGAAGGTGTCGAACGACTCTGTGTAGTCCGGTTTGAGATCCTCTGATCCCACAAACACGAAGTCCCTTATGGTCCCCAGATCGTCCCTGATGGTATTGACACGCTCCATAAACTCCTCCCCGAATACCATGGCCTTGGCCTCTGCGATGTCCGCACAGTACCTTATGTCATCGGACGTAAACCGGAAGTTCAGGGGAACGGCCCAGGCCCCTGTCCTGAGTATCCCGAAATAGACAGGAAGCCACTCCAGGCAGTTCATCATCAGATGAATAACCTTGTCGCCCTTTCCTATGCCCTTTTTGATGAGGGCAGTGGCCACCCGGTTAGCCGTATCGTCAAACTCCTTCCAGGTGATCTCCACCCTCCTGCTCTTTGCAGGCTCCCTTTCAATCAGGGCGATTTCATCCCCGTACATCCTTGCGTTTCTGGCCAAAATCTCAGTGATAATCATGATTTTTCCTCCCCTGAAACAGTATCTTACTCGCGGCTGACCATAAAAAAAGAGGGCTGAGGGTGTCAAGGCAAAAGGGAGAGCGGTTTTCGGCAGGAGGGGCCTCCTGAGGGAGCAGGGAATCCCTGGTCTGAGCGCAGGCCGGCCACCTCATCCGGATGGGCGGGTGGGTCTGAGGACTGTCAGGTTCCTGTTTTCAAAGCCTGGCCTTGATCATGGGCAGGAAGGGGGATGACTTATACTCCTTAACGAACTCCTTCACGATCTCATTTGCCTTTTCAGTCTGGTTGTCCATTCTCAGGACACGTTCAAGACTGACCATGGCCGTCTCCCTGAACAGGTTACCCGGCTCATCCACGATGGAGCTCAGGATGGAGATGGCCTCTTTCAACCGGCCCTCGGCCTCATAGCAGGCGGCCAGGGCCAGGGAGGTCAGGGTTTCATATGCCTTTTCTCCGGAGACCTCATCCGCAAACCTGCTGTAAAAGGGAACCGCCTCACCGTACTTCTTTTCAATGAACTTAAGATGCCCTATCTGCGGCAGGACCAGTCGCGCGGCCTTTGACATGCCGTATTCATCTATCACCTTTTCAAACAGCTCTTCTGCCTTTTTCAGGTTTTCAGCGGTCTGTTCGGGTTCTTCACCGTTACCTACAAGATCGTAGGCCATGTTATAGGCCTCCTGGCCCTTACTGTTAACGTGGCTTATATAGCCGGTCACCACCAGGTAACCCACGGCAATAACCGCAACAGCGATCCCAAAGTATTTCAGCTCACGCAGATGGGCGTTGAAAAAATTGATGGCCCTGTTGGAAAGGGTCAGGAACTCATCCGGACTTTTCAAAAGCTCTTTTCTGCTGATTTTTTTCTTTGCCATGACAAAACAGCCTCCCTGCTGATGGGGGACTGATACCAGATGGCGCATGCTTCGTCAAGGCAAAAAGAACCCTTGATTCTGGATGCGAGATTCTGGATACTGGACCCTAATTCAGACCTCGTTGAATAGTTTGGTGGTTAAATGGTTGAGTAGGAAAATACGTTCTACTATTTCAGGATGTTATGGCTTTTCAAATGCTGACTGTCCAATTTTCAAGGCAATCATGGGTATGATC
>DREN01000112.1 GCA_011051075.1 Deltaproteobacteria bacterium
ATTCTTTTCCCTGTAGCGCCCCCCCAAATGGCATCCCGGGTCCTTTCCTCCATGACCCGGATCGATCACAATTGTCTTCACATGAAGGCCGAGCTGCCTGGCCAGAGAAACCCCCTTGGCAGGGCTTTTCTCTTTCCGTATCCCCTTTCTGACGCTCCTCTCCTTCGACGCAAGCTCGGGCCTTATTTTCGTGTCGCCCTTCTTCTTGAATCTGCGCACGTCCACAACTATCCTGAAGGGGTCATAGAGGTGGAACACCTTATAACCACCGATCTTCTCGATGTCCAGCACAACACGCACCGTGTTTCTGGTATACTGGCCTGCCCTGGCCGTCCGAAGCAGGTCGTTCTTGATGGGGACCACCTTGTCAATTCCCCGGGGAACACGGGCGTTTTTGAGGTCCAGATAAAGCCTCCGCGGCCTCCTGTGGTTTGGATCCTCCTTCAACAGATGGTGCTCATACCTGACAGGACCCTGAAGATCTATAACCACCCTCGTATAGTTAGAAGTTGACCAGTAGCGGATATCCTTCACCTGAACCGGCCCGGACCTGGAGACAGAGGCCTTGCCCTGCCCCTTTTTCTTGTTCTTACTGCGCAGGGTCAGGGCGAGCCGGTCCAGCATGCGCCTGGCCCTGGGCCGCATATCCCCCGAGGGAAAGTTAACGTCTACCTTCAGGAACTCAACGTAGGCCTGGGCCGGGTCTTTTCTGAATTTGTAGAATATCTCCCCGATCTTGTACTGGGCGTCATCCGCCAGGGAATGGTCTCTGTGATCTTCAACCAGGTTACGATAAAGGGCGAGGGCTTCGTTCAGGTCCCGGGAACGACCCGAGTACCTGTAAAGCCCGGTGTAGAGGTTGGCCGAATGATAACATGCCCACACAGCCTGGTCACTCTTGGGATAGGTCCTCTGTATTTTCCTGTAAAGTTCAATGCATTTCAGCCAGTTATGTCGATACTTCCTTTTTTTGGAAGATGCGTAAAGTGTCTTTCTGCACCTGTCGGCACGGGCCAGAAGCGTGACCGGTCCGGCCTTGCTCCTGGAGAGGGCCTCGGGCGGTTCAGGAAGAGTTCCCGCCGCCATCATGAGGATACATATACAAAAGGCCCATTTTTTCATGTTAAGACCTTCTTTATCAGCAGGCCTTTCCCGGAAGGGAAGTTCATCTGTAAACCACGCTTTCCTTCAATTTGCTGAGTTCAATCAGGGCGTCTATGGGAGTCATGGAATCTACGTCCAGGGCCGCGATCCATTCCCTCAGTTTCCGGTCCACGGCGCCGAAAAGGTCCAGTTGCACCATATCCCCCTTATCCTCTTCGGGCAGGTGTTTATGGGCCAGACGGGGTCTGCCTGCCTCATCCTTGTCAGCCTTTTCCAGATTGCCCAGGATCTCCTTGGCCCTGGCCACAACCTCTTCCGGGATGCCTGCAATCCGGGCCACCTGAATACCGTAGCTTCGACTTGTACCCCCCGGGACCAGCTTTCTCAGGAAGACAATCCTGTCGTTCCACTCCCGGACCGCAATATTGAAATTCTTGATCCTCGTTTTTGTGGTCACAAGTTCCGTAAGCTCGTGATAGTGGGTGGCGAAAAGGGTCCGTACGCCTTTGCCGTCCAGGTCGTGGAGGGCCTCTGCCACGGCCCACGCTATGCTCAGACCGTCATAGGTGCTTGTGCCCCGCCCCACTTCATCCAGAATCACAAGGCTTGCCGGGGTCATATGCCTGAGGATATTCGCCGTCTCGTTCATCTCCACCATGAAGGTGCTCTGACCCCTCGCCAGGTCATCGGAGGCCCCCACCCTGGTAAAAATCCGGTCAACGATCCCTATTTCAGCCTTGGACGCAGGTACAAAGCTCCCCATCTGAGCCATGAGCACGGTGAGCGCGGTCTGCCTGAGAACGGTCGATTTTCCGGCCATATTGGGCCCGGTAATTATCATTACCTGCTGTTTCAGGGAATCCAGGTGAATATCGTTGGGCACAAAATCTTCATCCTTTACACTGAGCTCAATTACGGGGTGTCGGCCTTCGACAATATGGATATCGGGGGTCTCCACCATCTCAGGGCATGCGTAGTCGTTGTTTTCCGCGGCCTCGGCCAGGCCCGAAATAACGTCTATCTGTGCGATGAGATCCGCGCTATCCTTTATCCGTCTGTTTTCAAGCGCTATCTTTCCCCGGACATCCTCAAAAATACGGAGTTCAAGCTCCACCCTCTTTTCTTCGGCCCCTAATACCTCCCCCTCCTTCACCTTCAGGGCCTCGGTAATATAACGCTCCCCGTTTACCAGGGTCTGTTTCCTGATATAGTCGGGGGGGACCAGGTGCAGGTTGGCCCTGGATATCTCGATATAATAACCGAAGACCTTGTTGAATCCCACCTTAAGGCTGGATATCCCGGTCCTTTCCTGCTCTGAGCGGGCAAATCCAGCTATCCAGCTTTTTCCGTCGCGGCTCAGGGAGATCAGCCTGTCCAGTTCCCGGTCATAGCCCTCTCTGATAATACCTCCATCCCTGAGCGAAACAGGGGGATCCTCGCGGATGGTCCTGTCTATCAAAGACGCCACATCCTGAAGGAGGTCCAGTCCCTCGGCCATGGAGGAGAGCAGGGTGCTTGGGGAATTTATCAGCGCATCCCTGATAAACGGAAGCCTGAGGATTGAGGATTTAAGGGCCATAAGGTCTCTTGCATTGGCCCTCCCGAGCACAATGCGGCCGTTCAGCCGTCCAATGTCATAGATCTCCTTGAGTTCATCCCTTATCTCCTCTCTCAGGAGGGGATCTTCCTTAAGAGATGCAACCGCGGCCAGTCGTTCTCTTATGGCACGGATGTTCACAAGGGGATAGGATATCCATCTTTTCAGAAGCCTGCCCCCCATGGGCGTTACGGTCCTGTCGAGCACATGAAAGAGCGACCCCTTCACCGACTGCCGCCGCATGGTCTTCAGGAGTTCCAGATGAGTGCGGGTTGACTCATCCAGGGCCATGAAGTCACCAATGTAATAAGTAACAATCTCCCTGATATGCCCCGGGAAACCCCTCTGAGTATCTCTGAGATAGGAGACAAGGGCCCCTGCCGCTATAATACCCTGCCCCATGTCCTGGCACCCGAACCCGGCAAGGGACCTTGCCTCCAACTGTTCCTTGAGCAGGGCCTCGGCCCCACGGGGATCAAAGGAATGGGGCTCCAGTATCTCCAGCCGATACCCTGTAAGCTCTTTTCTTTCCGCAGGCTCCTGACCCGCGGGGATCAGCAGTTCAGCGGGGTCTATTCTTCCCAGTTCGTCCAGCAGGGTCTCGAAGTCTTCTGTCTCGGTCACCCTGAACTCCCCGGTTGAAAGATCCACATGGGCAAGTCCGTAGGCCCCTTCCCTTCCCGATACTGCCGCCATGAAAAGGTTGGCCTTCTGATCGAGGGCGTCTTCGTCGACCACCGACCCGGGGGTAACCAGCCGTACCACCTCCCTCTTGACAATACCCTTGCTTGACCTGGGGTCCTCGGTCTGCTCGCAGATTGCAACCTTCCTGCCGCTTGCAACCAGCTTTCCCATATAGCTCCGATAGGCATGGTAGGGGATTCCGCACATGGGGATCTTTTCGCCGTTGAAGGTGCCCCTTGAGGTGAGGGTGATTCCCAGGATCCTTGATGCGATCTCAGCGTCATCAAAGAACATCTCATAAAAATCGCCCATACGGAAAAAAAGAATGGCATCGGGGAATTCATCCTTGATGCTCATATACTGCTTTAGCATAGGTGTCATCTGGGCAGCCATATTTTCAGGTCAGGGTTCCACGGTGGTGTTGTCAGATTCCACCAGGCCGATTGTGTCCCATCCATTGCATTGGGGACATTTCCATTGGAGTTCATCGGGTTCAAAACCACATTGGGAACATCTGAATCTGAGATAGGGGATATTCAGATTCTTCATTATCTCACCGTAATCGCTGATTATCTCCTCGTCCCTGCCCTGGCTCATGAGAATCTCTCCCTTGAACTTCCTGGCCTCCCAGAAGGAAGGGTCCAGGGCCAGGGCCGCCTCCGTCTCCCTGAGCGCGCCTTCCACATCGTTTTCATTGTGCAGGTACCTGGCCAGAGCCACATGGGTGAAGGCATCGGAATTGGACCTGGCGCACTGTTTCAGAAAGAGCCCCACAGGTTCCAGGTTCTTCATCCGGGAGTAGGCCCCCTCTAAACGGCGATAGGCCAGGAACGTAAACTGCGGGATTATCTCAACCACCTTTTTCCATACGGCTATAGCTTTCTTGTGCTCCTGTCTCTCAAAATAGAGGTCTCCCAGGTGAAGGTATGCGTCAACACATCTCCGGTGGGTGGATATGGCCTTTGTAAAGAGGGCCCTGGCCCTTCCAAGGTCTCCCTTTTCATGGCAGACCTTTCCCATTTCAACCAGATAATGGGCCAGGATATTCCGGTGGTCCCCCTTATCCAGGCGGGCGATCTTCTGCCGTGTCTCATAGGCCTTTTCCCAGTCCCTGAGCTCCTCGTAAATCCTTTCGATCTCCTTGAGGACTTCCACATCGCCCGGGCTTTTTTCCGCTACCTCTAAAAAGGTCTTTAATGCCCGGTTCAGGAATCCTCCCTTCCGGTAATCCATGGCCAGGTCAAAGATGGCCCTTATCTTTATCTGCTCATCTATATTGGGCCTCAGGATGATATTATGGCGAATCCGTATGGCCCTGTCTATATCCCCCTTTGAGCGATAAAGATTGCCCAGGGCCACGTAGGTCTCGATTGTATCCGAGTTCACCTGAACCGATTTGGTGAACTCCTCGATGGCCTGATCATGATCGTTGGATAGAAGGTACTGGATCCCCTTGAAAAAAGATTTGTCTCCCCGGTTGACCAGGGCCTTACCCGTTTCTTTCCTGGAGGAGGAGCCTATAAGGGACCCCAGGATAAGACCGATCAGGAGGGCAATAATCGAGAACAGGAGGACCGCCTCACCTCCCGGTTCAAGAATCCATTGCCATGCTGACTGGAGCATGGTGATCTCCCTGTGGCTTGGGGTTAATCCTTTTCCGCTGTGAGCGGAATTCGAGTCGTCTTTACCGCAGAGGGCCTCCGGAGAGGACCCCTGGACCGATTTCAGGATGAAACAGTGCCGGGCCGCGATACCCAGTCTCCCGGCGCCGCCTTAATGGGATGTTGCCGGCCTGTCCCGGATGGGCAGGGCGATAAAAGGGCTCCGGCGCAGATCTTTATGAGACTGGCGAGGTCCCGTCAGGGAGGAATTCACGCGCCGTACGACCCGAGCAAGGGTACAGGCAGAGTACCCCTTCAAGGCGTTTAATCACGTATTGGCGGGAGACTGATCGGCGCTCATATCCTCAGTGGTCACGGGCAGATTTCTGAGGGAGTTCAACTCTTTTTCCTTGTCGTTCACATCTCTCATCAAGGCCTTGATCTGCCGTTTAAGGTTGAGACGTTCGGAGATCCCGTACGCCCAGGTACAGATAACACCCACTATAAAAGTGACAACCGCAATAAGGAACACCGGCAGGCCGGAGGATTCAGCGTTCATAAACAGGAGGTTGGCCCTGAAGCTGATGGGAGTTGACAGGGCCTGATAGTTCTGAACAGCCAGTATTACAACCAAGAGTAAAAAGAGAATTACAATTATCGCCTTCACCTGTTTCATTTGTCACCTCCACAATTGATAACCTTTAAAAAATCAAAATCTCCAGGAACGCCGCAAAGCTCACGGTAACTCACTAAATCCGGGAGCAATGACCATTTATCCCGCCCTGGTCCCGCCTTGGCGGGATTAAGGCTGACGTTTTCAACTTTCGTAGTACGGCAGAAGCCTGTGATAGGTCTCCACGATATGTTCGGGGATCACCCTCACATCCCCCAACACCGTCATATAGTTGGTGTCACCGTTCCAGCGAGGTACAATGTGAAAGTGCATATGTCCCTCCACACCTGCTCCGGCCACCCTGCCCAGATTCAAGCCCACGTTGAATCCCTCCGGGCCCATGGCCTTTTTCAGGATCTCCACGGATATGCTGACCAGGTTCAGGAGGTCCAGTTTCTCTTCCTGTGAGAGCAGTTCAAGTCCTCTCACATGCCTCACCGGCGCTACCAGAAGATGACCGTTGATATACGGAAACCGATTCATCATTACCATGGAAAAATCACCAACGTGGAGGATCAGTCTTGATTCGTCTTTTTTGCGGTCCTCCCCAGGGCAGAAGATACAGCCCGCCTCCTCCTCCTGATCGGACAGGATATATTCCATTCTCCATGGCGCCCACAATACCGTCGTCATAATGGCTTCCTCAAAGAGTTATGATTTTACCTCTGATCTCGTCACCAAGCTCCAGGATGCCCAGGCTGTGGTTTCCCCGCGAACTGTACCCGGTGGCCGTACCCGGGTTGAACAAAAGCACCCCTTCCCTGGTGTGGTTCGATGGGATGTGCGAATGACCGTAGACGATCAGATCCACACCCGGGAACATGGGCAGGATACGGTCCTCTAAATCGTCGCCACGGCCCCAGCCGTGGATAAGCCCTATGGTGTAATTCCCTGCGCGGATAATCTTTTTATCCGGGAGGAGCATCCTCACCTCCGGTGGATCCATATTACCCTGAACACCGTGAAAAACCCCATGATCAAGGAAGGTTACCACCTCCGCAGAAACAACATCGCCCGCATGGAGGATCATGTCCACCTCAGAGAGATGGCTTTTGCAGATCGCGGCAAACTCCTCTGTCACCCGGTGCAGGTGTGTGTCTGAAAGCACTCCTATTTTCATGGCCTCATCCGGAGATTGCAGTTTTCCGAGCCTTGGGCAAATTTCAGATGGAGACTATACCAACCTGAAGAAAAAGACAAGGCATAATCTCCTGAAATAATCCCCGGGAAGGGTAAAAACCGATTGACAGGAGGCAGGGGCGATTATTATCTTACCCTGTAAATCACAAGACTTACAGGGCCACACACCCTTAGGCTGAGCTTCTGTGGAGGTAAGGAAAATGCCGATTTACGAATTTTACTGCCAAGATTGCCATATGATATTCAACTTCTTTTCCAGGTCCATCAACACCCAGAAAAGGCCCCTGTGCCCCAGATGCCGGAAGGTAGAACTTAAACGCCGAATGTCGGTCTTTGCCACTCCCCGGGGCAGGGAGGAGGAAGATGACATCGGTCTCCCTGACATGGACGAAAGCAAACTGGAAAACGCCATGAACCTCCTGGCAAGGGAGGCCGAGCATATGGACGAGGATGATCCGCGACAGGCCGCCAACCTCATGCGGAAACTGACGGATATGACAGGCCTGAACCTGGGGGCCGGAATGGAGGAGGCGTTGAGCAGAATGGAGGCCGGGGAGGATCCAGAGGCCATAGAGGCGGAGATGGGAGATCTCCTGGAAGGGGAAGAACCCTTTATCTTTGAGAAAAAACAGGCCAGGATCCCTAAGTACCGGCCCCCCGCCGTTGATGAGACCCTCTACGATCTCTAAAAACGCCCAAGATCGTTCCCTGTTTTTCTTTGCGGGCCTTGCGCGGCACCTATACAGCGGCAGGCTGTCATACCTCCACAAGCTCAACATCCCCCCAGGCGGACAGGGTATCTCCCATGACGGCCATTCCTCCCAGAATACCCCCGATCCTGTCCGCCCACTGGGCCGCCCGCTCAAGATCTTCTACGCTCCTGATCCTGTTTCCCAGGGCCGTTGCCGCGGCGTCTGCCAGGGCCGCTGATGGGGAAAGCACGCACACAAGGTCGGCCGTTCCATGGCTCAGGGAATGGCCCACCGTTCCAGAGGAGGAGCAGACCCCAAGGGGCATCTGATCTGTGGATATGAGGAGACCCAACCTGTGGCTCAAGGCCGAGCTCCCAGCAAAGACCGAGACGGTCAGGGACCTATGGGCATTCAGGAAGATATCCCCCCCGTTTTCCACAATTACCTGCTTTGTAAACTGAAGAAGCCCCCTGCCCACGAACTGGGCGATGGCCCCTGCCACGGACGCCATGGGACCTACGTGGGTCTGGCTCGTCACACGAATCATCTCCTTTACAACGGGAGGGGCCAGAGGATCATCCGGGAGCGGCACCAGGGAGTCTCGGAACCCAGGCGTCAACTTCATGTAGGACTCAATCTGGTGTCTGCAGTCAAATATCAGGTCCCGGGTCTCATCTGCCAGGTTTCTATCGGCGCAGACCCACAGGTCCGTTTCTTTCACGGCAACACCGAAGCAGGTCATATCACCGGGCCTGACCTGCTTCCTGTAAGTCCGTTTAGTGTACAAAGGCATGGGTCCTAATCCAGGCCGGGGCCTTTCCTCTTTTAAGGGAAGGCGCCTCCAGGAGAGTTAAGCCCGGACCTGACTACAGGCCCGCCCCGCAGAGGGGAAGAAGGGATTTCTGAAGAGATTATGACCGGTCAAAAAAGGCCAGGCTTCCCAAGATGCCGTTATTTCATCCCCTATTAATCTTCCCTCCTAAGTGGTTTAAGATTGTGGGATAAAAGATGCACGAACATTCGAGAAGCCCGGGTGAGCCACCGCCGCGGAGGGCGTTTTGCAAATAGCTATGCAAAATTCCTGCCATTCCCTCAATCTGAACAAATGACCACAAATTCTAATCAGTTAACCAAGCTATGCAAAAAAAACCGCAATAAAAATGTGTCAGTAGCACCACACCGTGTAAAACTAACCGACACATTTCTGACTGAATATTGACGATTCCACTTAAATCGCGTCCATTGGGAAAGGGATCCACCCGGCTGCGGCAGGGTTGTCAAAAAACCCCCGCTTGTGCGGTTAGACTTCGGCAATTGTGGGTATGGGATCTATCCCGCCCGTGGCGGGAGTCCGTCCGTGGGGGCCTCTTTTCCAAAGGACGCAAAACCCTATCTCATTTTATAGGGACGGCAGCATGCGCTTGAAATAAGCTACGGGA
>DREN01000120.1 GCA_011051075.1 Deltaproteobacteria bacterium
ATCGCCCATGACTTCAACAACCTCCTCATGGGGATCCAGGGGAACGTCTCACTCATGCTCCTTGATCTTGACCCCCGCAACCCGTTCCACGACAGGTTGAAGGACATTGAACAGCAGGTCCACAGGGGGGCCGATCTTACTAAACAGCTCCTCGGTTTTGCCAGGGGCGGAAAGTACGAGGTTAGACCCACCGATCTGAACGGCCTTATCAGGGATCAGTGCGAGATGTTCGGCCGCACAAGGAAGGAGATCACCATCGAGCAGAACCTTGAAAAGGGTCTCTGGGTCGTGGAGGCTGATCAGGGACAGATGGAGCAGGTTCTCCTGAACCTCTATGTGAACGCCTCCCAGGCCATGCCCGAGGGGGGGAGGCTCCTGGTGGAGACCGAGAACCTTGTCCTGGGAGAGGAACGCGGCAGGGTCTTTGGTCTTGCCCCCGGCAGATATGTGAAGATCTCCGTGCATGATACGGGTGTGGGCATGGACAGGGATATGCTGGAGCGGATCTTCGATCCCTTCTTCACCACAAGGGAGGTGGGTGAGGGGACAGGGCTCGGGCTCGCCTCGGCCTACGGCATCATCAAGAACCATGGAGGCGTTATAGATGTTCACAGTGAGAAGGGCAGGGGGAGTTCGTTCATCATCTATCTGCCCGCGTCCGAGTCGAAGGTGGTCCATCAGGACTCAGATCAAGAAGATCGGAAATGAGGATACTGGTTGTTGAGGACGACAGGAAGATCGCCTCTTTTATTTCAAAGGGGCTGAAAGAGGCGGGCTTTGCCGTTGACGTGGCCCACGACGGGGTTGACGGTCTCCATCTGGGAGAGAACGAGCCCTATGACGCGGCGGTGGTGGATATAATGCTGCCCGGATTGGATGGGATTTCCCTGATCGAACGGCTCCGCACAAAGAGGATAACCATCCCGGTTATCATCCTCAGCGCAAAGCGCTCTGTGGACGATCGGGTCAGGGGACTCCAGAGCGGGGGTGACGACTACCTGACCAAGCCCTTTTCATTCTCGGAGCTTCTGGCCCGGATTCACGCCCTGATCAGAAGGGCGACCCGGGAGTCAGAACCATCCACCCTCAGGGCCGGAGACCTGGAGATGGACCTGCTCGGCCGGCAGGTCAGGCGCGGTGATCAGGAGATCAGCCTGCCGGCCCGTGAGTTCGCCCTGTTGGAGTACCTCATTCGCAACAAGGGCCGCATTGTTTCCAAGACGTCCATCCTGGAGCACGTTTACGACTACAGCTTCGATCCCCAGACCAACGTGGTGGATGTGCTGGTGTGCAGGCTGCGCAACAAGGTGGATAAGGGTTTTGACCGGAAGATGATCCACACGGTCCGGGGAATGGGATATGTCCTCAAAGAGGAGCAGTAGGGCCGGGCTGACCTTCAGCCTGCAGTTAAGTGTTTTATACGCCCTCTTTTTTGTGGTTGGCGCGGGCGGGCTGTTTGCCGTTGCCTACTATCTCATAGACAACCTCATCGAACAGAGGGAGCGTGAAATCGTCCGAGATCGTATCCAGGAGTACCGCGCATGGTATGAAGAGGGTGGACTAAGGGCCCTCAAGGCCCGCTTTGATGAACAGAGCGATAGGGGCCGCGACATCCTGTTCGTACGGATTGTGGGTCCAATGAACCAGGTCCTGTTCGTGAGCATCCCTGAGGGGTTCAAGGGATTTGATTACGACAGGCTCAGGTATCTACCGCACAGTGAAGAGGATCTGTGGCTTTCCATAAAGGGTCAGGCCGAAAAGGATGCCTGGACCATAGGAGTGACACACCTGCCCGGGGGCCTCGCGCTCCAGGTGGGCAAGAGCTCCACCCAGAGTCAGGAGATACTCTCTTTTTTCAGGACCGTTTTTCTCATATTCAGCATCCCCATCCTCCTTTTAGGGGTTGTGGGCGGCGGCCTGCTCACTTTCCGCGCCATGAGGCCGATCCGCCAACTTATTCAGACGGTAAAAGATATCCTGCACACGGGTAAGATGAGCCTGCGGGTCCCCGCGCGAAAGGAACGGGGGGAGATGTACGAGCTGGTGGGTCTTTTCAATCAGATGCTGGACAGGAACGACTCGCTCATACAGGCCATGCATAACTCCCTGGACAACGTTGCCCATGACCTGAGGACTCCCATGACGCGCCTGCGGGGGGTGGCCGAGCTTGCCCTCCAGGAAAACGGGGATCCAGGGGACTGCAGGGAGGCCCTGGCCGACTGCATGGAGGAGTCTGAACGGGTCCTGACCATGCTCAACGCCCTTATGGATGTGGCTGAGGCCGAGACAGGGGTCATGAGACTGGAGATGGGCGAGGTCTCTGTGCCGGATCTGATCGAGTCTGTGGTTGACCTGTACCAGGTGGTGGCCGAGGAGAAGGGGATCATGGTTCGAAAGGACCTTCCCCATGAACTGTTTGTAGACGCCGATCAGACCCGCTTTCAGCAGGTGATCGCCAATCTCCTTGACAACGCCCTCAAGTACAGCGATAAGGGCCAGGAGGTGGTGATCTCGGCCGGGAAAAGGGGTGGCAGGGCCTTTATCTCGGTCTCTGATCAGGGTATGGGGATCCCGGCGAAGGAGATCAACAGGATCTGGGATCGGCTGTACAGGGGGGATCACAGCCGTTCGAGACGTGGGCTTGGTCTGGGGCTCAGCTTTGTGCGTGCAATCGTAGAGGCCCACGGGGGCGAGGTGAGTGTGGAAAGCGAGTGGAACAGGGGGTCGAGGTTCAGTATCAGACTCCCCGTGGCCCGGGGGATGGGATCAGAGGATGGTTGACCATGGTACTGGATGCTGCAGATTCCGCCACGGATGGGCGGGATGAACAGGTCGTAATGGACCACAAGAGAGGAGGGAAGAGGAGATGAGTGATACGAAAAGGGTAGCGCTGGTGACCGGAGCAAGCTCGGGAATAGGAAGGGAAACGGCCATTTTGCTGGCAAAGGAGGGGTACGAGGTCATCGGAGCGGCACGGCGCATGGACCGGCTTACCGAATTAGCCGGTCAGGTGGAGGGGATCAGGCCCGTTGATGTGGACCTCTCTGATACCGATGACCTTGAAAAATTCTGCGAGCATATATCAGGGCTCCCGGAACCGGTTACAGCGCTCATAAACAACGCGGGCTACAGCCTGCGGGGCGCCCTGGAGGACGTATCCATTGAGGCGGCCAGGAGGATGTTTCAGGTGAACGTGTTCGCGCTTATGCGCATCACCCAGGCCTGCCTGCCCGGTATGCGTAAGATGAGGGGGGGGACCATTGTGAACCTGAGTTCAATGGCAGGCAAATTCGCATTTCCCGGAAGCGGACCATATGCGGCAACCAAACATGCGGTGGAGGCCATAACCGACGCCCTGCGCGTGGAGGTGAGACCCTTCGGTATAAGGGTGGTGACCATAAGACCGGGCTTTATTGCCACCGAGTTCAACGATGTGGCAAACACCCTGACCGGCGATCTTTTTGCCAGGACCGATCCAGATTATAAGCCCGTATATGAAACCTCGGGGAAGGCGATAGGGAGCATGTTTGCGGGGGTCACCGTACCAGGTCCTGAACTCATCGCCGGTATTGTTGCGGAGGCCGTTCTTTCAGATTCCCCCAGGATAGTATATCATGCGGGACTTTTCAGTGAGGAGTTTCTTGGAAAGCGCGCCGGCCTTGATGATGAGGGGTTTGATGAGTATCTGTCCGATATGACCGGGCTTAAGGATCTGAAACTGTAGAGAAGTGCGGATTTGATCGTTCAGACGGCTTCCTGCCATGGGGCCCCCTAATTCCTGTTGAACACAAGGGATTTGACCGTAACGGGGAATACCTGATCGCCCATCAGGGGTTCTCCGATGTCGATCCAGTCCCCCTCTTTCAGGCTGAGTTCGTCCAGGGAAAGGAGGTTGGTCTTCAAACCGGTCTCGCGTCGGATAACGTTTCCCACGCTGCACGCGATATCCTTCTCAAAGATAAGGATGATCGGTATCCTGTTTTTGATGGAGTTGGGAAGGGCCGCCTCAATGGACCTTGCAAAGAGTTCCAGATCGGGATAGTAGGACCTGACCGGATCCTTGAAAAAGAGGGCAACGGTTTCGTCTCCTTCTCTAAGGTCAAACCTCCTGAATGAGGTCCTCACCTCTGAAATCAGGTGACCCATGCTTAACCGGGATTCCTTGGCATCCACCCGTATGACCGGAACGTTTTTGAGGGGAAAGGAGATCTGATCATCCATGAATCCCGAGGACCCTGAGATGGACAGGGAATAGGCCCCTGCTCCGATCACCGTTGCTCTGATCTTGTTCTTTGGCTCCACTAACGGAGCGCCAAGGCGGGATTTAAGTGCGTTTATCCTGCGGGCCAGCAGGGGGCCCAAGTCGTTATAGTTCCCGTTGCCGCCGTATATGAGTTCCGCCACTCCCCCTGAAAAGGAGTATTCGTCTATCCTGTCCGGGAAGTTCAGATTATCCGTCACCATAAGTCCTTTGGCAAGGGGAGAGGTGGCAGGGCCGGTGATCACCTCCATGAGCACCATGGCAAACTGCTCGGCCATCCTTTCCATATCCCGTTTGGGGATCATGTCCCCGATCCTGTAGCTCAGCCCCAGATGCTGCATGACCTGAAAGGCAGGTTGATCTATCCTTTTGATCTTACCCTCGGGATCGGTGGCAAGGAGCCTCCCCCCCACGGACACGCAGGCCGTGGAAATGACCTCCCCGTTCCTGGAGAGGGCCATGTTGGAGGTGCCCCCGCCGATGTCGCAGGAAAGGATCGTCTTGTTCTGATCCTTTGAACGCGCTGTGGCCCCGGAACCGAGGGCCGTAATCAGGCTTTCGAAGTTGGCGCCTGCCGTGGCCGACACGAAATTTCCGGCGCCGTTGGACAGAAACTCCACTATCTCCCGGGCGTTCTCTTTTTTGGCGGTCTCCCCTGTTATGACAACCGCGCCACTCTGGACGTCTGAACGGTGCATCCCGGCGCGGCCGTACTCCTCCCTTAAGAATTCGGATAGTCGTTCAGTATCGATGGTATTATCGGAGAGGAGCGGGGTATCTATTATCCTTCCCTCGTAAACCATATCCCTCTTCTGGATATTGAAACGGCGGGAAGGGGAGAGGGGGTCTCTTTCCAGCACCAGATTTGAAAAGGCCAGGTGGGTTGTTGAGCTCCCCACATCCACGCCCACTGAAATAAGTTCAATCCTGTCTGTTTCCAATCCTGATGGTCTCCTATAGACTTCCAGATAAAGATTTTGGACTGCGTTATGGGTCGGAATCGTCGACGACGTACTATGGGTACCACTTACTCCGATTCCTCCCTCTGGCCTTGCCAAAATCATTATCTGAAACTCTATAAAACAGCTCTTTTTTAGGGCAAAGCCGCAAAGAAGGCAAAGGCAGGAACTATACCGTCACTGTGGCTCTCCGGGCGATTCAGAGGATCCGGGGTTCAGGCTTCATATGGACCTGTCTATGGTCCGTGCCGGGGGATCGGGTCTGCATTCAAGGCATCCCCTTCAGAGCGGGCGCTTTCCCTTTTCCACAACAAAGCCGACTGCCCTGAAACAGGGATGCCTCTCAGGCCTTACAGGGCGGCCTGCAGGGCAGCGCCCTCCTTCTGTGCCGCGTACAGCCTTTGGGCCGCGTCCCTTTTCTTGTAAACGCTCACACGGTCGGCGTCCACGTATTCAATCGCCTTGACCTCACAGAAGCGCACACACTGGGGATCACCCCCGCACAGGTCGCATTTGAACACCTTTTTGTCGATCACGTTATAGTTCATGGCGCCAAAAGGACAGACCGCCACGCACGATCGGCAACCGATGCAGATGTCGTAATCCACCGTTACAGAGCCCAGGTCCTCATCACGGGAAATGGCCTTCACAGGACACACGTTCATGCACGGGGCATCTTCACACTGATGGCATGACATGGGCACGTAGAGGCCTTCAGCCTCCCATTTCATGATCTTGATTCTACTCCGTGCAGGGTTGGAAACCCCGTCATGCATTACCGAGCAAACAAGCTCACAAAGCCTGCACCCGGTACACTTCTGATAGTTTATCATCAGGACTTTCTCCATTGATCTCCTCCTCTTCAAGATGAAGCCCCCCGGGAGTTCAGGGGGATCTCCCATGGGGTTTTTACAGTTCAGATATGACGGATCATAAATCTTTTTAATACCTTGGAGCGCTTATGATCAGAGCAGATGGGACGGCTCCTGATCCAGGCCGAGCCTCTTCAGGGTTTCCTTTTTTGGCACGCCGTTCTTGTTCCACCCGTGATGCGCGTAGAACTCGTCGATCATCTTGCTGAACTTCTCCCGGTCTATGAAGGAGCCTACAATATCCGGGGCGCCTCTCCTGCAGGGCTCATCAAAGTACCGGTGATTCAGGGTGTCTCCCTTTCTGGGGTCGTCTCTTCTCAAACCCTCTCGGAGGTTGAAGAGTCTTTCAAGGTTGTTGCACCTCTCCGCGATCTCCCAGATCTCCTCAGGGGTCATTTCCAGGCCAGTGTTATAGTAAAGCACCTTGGGCCAGTCCTCAAAATTGGGAAGGGTAGCCCCAAGGAACACGGTGTGATACTTGCAGATACCCAGGCAGTCCACCGCCATGTAGCAGTTTTCCTGCCAGAAGACCTGCCACGGCTTCCCCTCGTAGGAGGTATGTTCCGAACTCAGTGGGCCGTCGTAGGGGATGGGGTTGCTGTAGATCTTTCTCAGGACCTTCTCTGGCAGGTGGTACAGGTCAATGGCGGGCCTGCTCCTCAGATGATCCGAGCCCCTTGAGGCCGTGGCAATGTTAAGGGCCAGGGCCGGGGTGCCCCTCTCGTCGGAGTGGAGGTTGTTCATCCCTTTGACCTGGATCAGATAGTCAAAGGAGCTCTTGCCTATCTTCTCTGCCGCCGGAAGTCCGCCGTCTGCCAGGGTGTCGCCCAACCAGCCCTTCCGAAAGCATATGCGCTCAACCATTTCCAGCAGGGCCTCGTCGTTCCCGAACCTGAGATCAAGACCGTCGGTCTCCTTGCTGGTGAGGATGCCCAATTCGTAGAGTTCCATTGCCCAGGAGATCATGCTCCCTATCTCCAGGTTATCCACACCGAACTGATCGACCAGGTGGTTTCCCGCAAGCACTGTCTCTGCGCTCTTACAGTCAGGCTCTCCCCCAAAGGCCCCCAAGGAGGTGTATTCCGGTCCCTCATCGTATTTACCCGCAAAGGGTCCGGACGGCACCTTGTACTGGGCCCGGCAGTGAACCTGACATGCGAAGCAGCCGGTCATATGGTGGGGCCCCATGGTCTCTTCGCAGATTTCGTCGATCCGTTCCGGTTCGATATCATCGGCGTCTTCGCACTGGTTGTACTGGAAGTTCCTGTTTCTGATCCCGCCCCAGGAGTTGGTGGCGCCCCAGATAAAGGGTGTGCCCAGGACGCCCTGGGTCTGATTTACCTTGGCGCTGGTTATCTGCTCTATGAACTTCTTGTTATACTCAAGGGCCTCAACCGGATGGGCGATCTCCACGTCCATGGTGCCCCTGACAGCCACGGCCTTCAGGTTCTTGGATCCCATTACGCAGCCCATGCCGGTCCTGCCCGCCGAGTTCTTAATGCCGGTCATTACGTTGGCATAGGCCACAAGGTTTTCACCGGCCGGTCCGATGACCGCTGACTTGATATCCTCGTCGCCAAGCTCCTCTCTTATGGCCCACTGTGTTTCAGTGGTCGTCTTCCCCCATATGGCCGCAGCGTCGCGGATCTCAATTTCACCGTTGTGTATCCAGATGTAAACGGGCTTTTCCGCCTTACCCTTTATGACCAGGTGATGAAAACCTGCCCAGGCCAGTTCAGGGGCAAAGAATCCGCCCATGTTGGCGCTTCCCAGCATGTTGGTGAGGGGAGATTTGGCCATGATGTGTGTCCTGGCGGTTGCCGAGGCGCATGTGGCCGTAAGGATCCCGCCGCTCATGATAAGGGCATTTCCAGGCCCCAGGGGGTCGCACCCCTTTTCCGTATGGTTCAGCAGCAGGTAGGCATCAAGGCCCCTTCCCCCCAGGAACTTCTTCCGCACCTCAAGCGGGATCGGTCTGGTCTCGATGTTTCCTGTGGTGAGATCGATATAGGCTATCTTTCTGTTTAACGCCATCTTACTTACCCCCCTTCTTTCCACCCTTTCCGGAAGCGGTGGCATCAAGGGCCGCCAGCTTCTCCTGGGCGATTTTTCTGTTTACATCCCATACCGGCCCCCGGATCCTGGGAAGGTTTGGATTGACCCAGAACAGACGGTACTCCATGCCGCAGGTGGGGCACTTGGCATGCCTGGCCCCGGGAGCGGGCTGGATCCTTTCCATGCAACTGGGATTGTGGCAACGGACCTTGCCAAAGGTCCTGGTCTTGCGCAGACTCTCTGCCGCTGACATTTGCTCTTTTTCTGTTGACATTGCTGCTCTCCTTTCCTTTTCCATAACCGTTCACGGGGCTCTGAACCGTAAAACAGTCCCGCAGGCACAATGGAAAATCCGGTTCAAAAAAATCTTTTTATCTCCCCCCAGTTTCCGTTTCCAACTTCAGGTCTGCAATCGCGGCCCCCGTAATATAAAGATCTCGGAAATTCTACAACTTATTGAAATTAAAGTAGTTTATTAAGCCTTAGTCTTTTTGACGCATACGTGGGATGATGGAACGTTGAAATTAGAAATTTGGCCTTCATACTTTTGTGCTGTTGATGAACGCATTCAATTTTGCGGCAATATCTTTCAACCTGTGCGGTTAGACTTCAGCAATTGTGGATACGGGATCTACCCCGTCCGTGGGGGCCTCTTTTCCAAAGGACGCAAAACCCTGTCTCATTGCACAGGGACGGCAGCATGCGCTTGAAATAAGCTACGGGAAAGCCCCAGGAGAGAGTCTCGGTTGGACCATGTACGGGTCCTGCCTGCTCCGAAGCTG
>DREN01000322.1 GCA_011051075.1 Deltaproteobacteria bacterium
TACCCGCACGTTGTTGAAGTAGACCATTGCGGTGTCAGAGCATCTGAGCCCCATCTTCCCCTCCATCCTATCGGCCTCATAGCCTTCGCGATCGGTCTCCACGATAATGATGCTGTGCCTGGAGGTCTTTGATTTTTCTTCGGGATTGGTCAGGCAGAATACCAGGAGAAAGGTGCCGACGCTGCCGTTACCGATCATCACCTTAGTGCCGTTGATAATATAATCATCGCCGTCCCTGACGGCCGTGGTGACGGCCGATGCCGTGTCGCTTCCGGCATCAGGCTCGGTAATGGCAAAACCCATGATCCCATCTCCCTCAAAGATAGGAGAGAGGTATCTTTTCTTCTGATTCTCCGATCCGAAGAGGAGAAGTTCTTCGGCCCCGAAGGTGACAGAGCATAGCTGCTGGCCGATTCCAGGATCGATCTTCCAGAACTCCTCTAAGACCAGGGCGTGATCGAGAAAGCCCAATCCGGGTCCCCCGTACTCCTCGGACACAAAAAGGCCTAAGAAACCAAGCTCCCTCGCCTTTTTGAGTATTTCCGCTGGGAAGGTCTCTTTCAGGTCGTAGTCCCTCGCCACATGGGAGAACTCTCCCACGGCAAAGTCTCTTGCCGCCTTCTTGATATCCCTCTGCTCTGTGGTAAGTTCAAAGTCCATTTCCGGTTCCTCCTGCGGCAAGCTTAGGCACTTAAAAGATAGAGGTCATTTCAGGATGCCCCTCGTGAAGATCTGCACAAAAAGATCGGCCAGTTTATCTATTTTTACGGGACCATCCTGCCGGTACCACTTGATGGTGTAGTGCACCATCCCAAAAAAGGCGAAGGTGGCAACGGTGGGATGGATCTCCTTCAGCCTATGTGCCCTGTCCAGGTCAAAAAGGACCGATTTGAACAGGTTCACGTAGCTCTTCTGCTTCTCAATGAGAATATCGCGATAATTGGCGCTCAGGGAGTTCATCTCGTTTACGAGGAGGGTTTCCCTGTCCTGGTCTCCTGCAAAATATCTTGTATAGAAGGAGAGGATCTCCTGGAGCTTCTCCTCAGGAGAAAGATCGGCAGCGCAGATCTCTTCCAGGCTCTTCATGGCATCATCCATGGCGCTGTTCATCAGCTTGAAGAGCATCTCCTCCTTGCCGGAGAAGTAGTGATAAAGGGATGACTTGTCCATGCCCAGTTCCCGTGCTATCTCCCGCAGAGAGGTGGACCTGTATCCTTTACGAGCAAAAAGGCGCGCTGAAACGGCCTCAATCTCTCGTATTCTCCTTGAATCCTTCGGTCGGGGCATAAGAAACCGGTCCTGGTAAAACAAACGTTTGGTTTAAAATTAGAACGATTCTTGTTGCATGTCAACAGGAAAAAAGAGGGATCAGTAATGACTTATGCTGCGCTATGTCCGAGCCGCCCCTGCCACCTGAAATAAGGCAGAGGCAGGCTCACCTATCCTTCCCTGGCCAATTTCCCTTGTGCCCCGACCCCTGCCCGACTATACTCCCACACTGTGAAACTGGGTGTCATGGAGAATTTGAGATGTTCCAAGTCATTGATCTGTCCCATTATATTTCTCCGAAAATGCCGGTCTATCCCGGGACCGAGCCTCCCACCTTTTTCAGGGCCTGTACCCTTAAAAAAAACGGGTTCAGGGAGACAAAGATCTCCCTCTACTCCCATATCGGAACCCATGTGGACGCCCCCGCCCATATCCTCCCCGGGGCCAATACCCTGGATCAGTTGGAGGTGGACCGCTATCTGGGAGGGGGGTGCAGGCTTGATCTCACATCCGCGACCCGGGGGACAATAGGCGTTGATGAGATCAAACCCTATGAAAAGCTCATAAGGGCCGCGGATTTCGTACTTCTCCATACCGGTTGGAGTGCGCTGTGGCATAAGGATGGGTATTTTGAGGGTTATCCGGTGTTATCCCGTGAAGCGGCCAGATGGATCAGCCGATTCAGGCTGAAGGGGGTGGGGGTTGATATGATCTCAGTTGACAGGAAAGGGAGCACGGATTTCCCCGTACACAGGATCTTCCTGGCACAGAGCATCCTCATCATTGAAAACCTGACGAGCCTGCAGGCATTGCCGGATACGGGCTTCTATTTCTCCTGTCTCCCGCTCAAATTTGAAAATTCAGACGGCTCACCTGTCAGGGCGGTGGCCCTTGTTCCATAGTCGGAGAATAATCGGTATCCTTATAAGGACTTCTTACCCGTCATACTCTCCACCTGGACCTTGATAACCGCCAGATGCTCCACCAGACCTTCTTTATACTCCTTTACCTCTCCTGAGTAATGTTCCACAATAATATCCAGGGCCCGCCTCTTCTCCTCAATTCCCTCTAAGAGAAACGCCCTCCCGTACCCGATAACGCTTCGGTACCTCATGTTCCAGTCACACGGATCCTTCGCCATGACCACTTGATGATCAACGTCCAGCTCAAAGCAGACCCTGTTGTTGGTCTTGATCATATCAATCTTCTTGCCCTTCCTGGCGGTGTGAAAATAGAAACATTCGTCCCTGTACCCGAAGTTAAGGGGTACCACATAGGGCTTGTTGTCCACCGAAAAGGCGAGGCGGCAGACGACCGCCTTTCCTATGATCGATTCTATCTCTTCCCTGTCCATAATCTCTTTTTCCTTTCTTCTCATCTCACCTCCTTTATTCAGGACCTGCCTCCGGGTCTTTCCGGCCTGATGAGCAACTGGTGCCCTGGACCAAAGCATAGCCTGCGCACCAGAAGCACCCCCAGGAGGGATACAACGGCGGTTGAACCCACTAACATGACCATGACAACGATCTGATAGCGTATGGCCAGAACTGGATCGGCCCCTGCCAGTATCTGGCCGGTCATCATACCGGGAATAAAGACAACCCCGGCTGCCATCATGGAGTTTATTGAAGGGATCATTCCCGCCCTCATGGCGGTCTTCACCATATCCCTGCTCGCCTCCCCGTAGTCGGCCCCGTGACAGAGCATCATCTCCACCTCCTGACGCCTCTTTCTAAGTTCCCCAAGGAGACGATCCAGGGAAATGGCCATGGCGTTCATGGAGTTCCCGATGAGCATCCCGGCCAGTGGGATGAAGTACTGGGGCTTCCACCACGGTCTGGCCCCTACCACCACACCGGTGACCATAATAGAAACCAGGGAGTAGCTGATAATCATGGAGATTAGGATGGGCCAGAAAAAGGAGACCTGCTTCTCCTTTACCCTTGTGCGTATGATCCTGGCGGCAAACACGATCATGAAGCAGAACACGCCAAGGACCGGCCACACAGAATCAAGATGGAATATGTATCTGAGGATATAGCCCAAGAGAAAGAGCTGTACAAAGGTGCGGAGTGTTCCCACCACGAGGTCGCGCTCTAACTTCAGGCCGTGATAGAGTGATGTGGCACCGGCCGCAAGGATAAATACCAGGGCCAGGGCCAACTGGCCCGGCCCTATCTCCAGGATTCCATGTTCCATGCTTCCTCCTTGATACGGCCGTGGCCCAGTTTCAGGATCACCGGTATTACGGCACCTGGGTCAGGGGTGCGGTGGGTGACCATAAGGGCGGTGACCCCGGATTCAGTGTTCATACGTTCGAGCATCGATTGCACAACCCGGGCGCTCTCAGTGTCAAGGGCGCTTGCGGGTTCATCAAGGAGCAGGACCTCCGGCGAAAGCAGAAGCCCCCTTATAAGACAGAGGCGCTGAAGCTGGCCTGTGGAGAGGGTAAGGGCGTTGTCGCCGAGGCCGATTCCCTGAAGGAGGAAATCCTGGAGCAGGCCTTTCATACGACCATCTTCCGGCCGTTCAAGATGGGCGTTGCTCCTGAAGAAAAAGGGCATGAGCAGGTTCTCCCTTACCGAGGCGTCGATCACGGTGGGAGACTGCTGAACGTACAAAATGGACCTGCGCAGGAGGGGGGGAGGATAGGAGGAAAGGGCACGGCCCCTGAAAAGGATCTCGCCGGACAGGGGTTCCTCGAGACGGTTTATAAGGCGGAGGAAGGTGGACTTCCCCGCCCCTGACGGCCCCTGAACAAGGTAGTATCCCCCCTTCCTGATGCTGAGGTTGACCCGGCTGAACAGGGGCCTGCCCTCGGAAAAGCCGTAGGACACGTCGCGGAATTCAACGATGCTGCCGGCGGACACCACCTGATTCACCTCCCTTTCCACCTGGCGCTTTCATAAGTCGGCCCCTTCGAACAACTCCCCGAAAAGCTCGCGCACCTTGGTCTTCGCCTCCCTTAACACCTCCTCACCCCGGGCGGTTATGGAATAGGCCCTTCTCGTCTTTCCCTTTACAACCTCTCTTTTCGATCGCAGATACCCCTTTTTCTCCATACGGTGCAAAATGGGATAGAGGGTTCCCGGACTCAGCTCATAGCCGTGCCTTCGCAGCTCTTCTATAACCCAGAGCCCGAAGATCCTGTCCCTGGACGCGTGATAGAGGACATGAAGTTTTATGAGCCCGGCAAAGATCTCCCTATCCATTTGAGCATTCTCCCCTGAAAACAACCTATCGTATTACGATAACGATATTCGATAGTCACCTCTCACGTCGCCCTGGTCAAGCAAAAAAAGGAAAAACATTGTCTCGACAATTTCTTGCCAATCTGATAATACCCCTGAAAAAATCGGTTGAACCCGGGAGGAGCATCTCTCCCCCCCCATAATGGGAAACAGGTAAAAGGATAAAATCATGAGGAATGTAGATCTGAGATCAGACACCGTCACCCGCCCCACCAGGGCCATGCGCAGGGCCATGGCGGAAGCAGAGGTGGGGGACGACGTATTCGGAGAAGACCCCACAATAAACAGGCTTGAGGAGATGGCCGCCGAACGTATGGGCAAGGAAGCGGCCCTCTTTGTGGTCAGCGGCACCATGGCCAACCTGGTCAGTTTATTAGTCCACTGCGGTCGCGGTGATGAGGTTATTCTCGGTAACAGGTCCCATACCTTCCTCTACGAGCAGGGCGGATGCGCGGGCCTGGGCGGGATCCATCCCCGCACCCTGCCCAACAACCCGGACGGAACCCTCGACCTCCATGATATTGAGGCTGCAATCAGGCCCGACAACATCCACTTCCCCAGGACCCGCCTGATCGTCCTTGAAAACACCCACAACAGGTGCGGGGGAAATCCCCTGGGCCCTGGATATATGAACAAGGTGGGGGAAATCGCGCGCCGGAACAGGGTGAGGGTCCATGTGGACGGGGCCCGCATCTTCAATGCGGCCGTCTCCCTGTGTGTTGACGCGTCCGAGCTGGTTTCACAGGCCGATTCGGTCTCGTTCTGCCTGAGCAAGGGCCTGGCCGCGCCCGTGGGCTCACTGGTGTGCGGGGACGCCGATTTTATCCAGGAGGCCCGACGTGCCCGGAAGCTGGTGGGCGGCGGCATGCGCCAGGCCGGGATACTGGCCGCCGCCAGCATTGTTGCCCTTACCGAGATGGTTGACCGGCTGGCAGAAGACCATGAGAACGCCCGTGCCCTGGCAGAGGGCTTGGCAGGGATCGGCTCCCTGTCCGTTGACCCTGATGGTACCAGGACCAACATGGTATATATCACTATCAGGGACGAGCGCATCTCATCGTACGATCTGGCAGAAAGGCTCCGGGTGAAGGGTGTGCTTCTCCTGCCCACCGGGCCTTACGAGTTGAGGGCGGTTACCCATTACCACATCACCGCCGGGGATGTGGACCATGCGGCGAGCGTGATCCGCAACGAAATCAGCAATGCCTGACAGACCCATGGGCACTGAAGCATTAACACCGGAATTGAAAACCCCATAGTATGATACTGATACCGAATCCAGGAACACGACCCTGTTCCCGGAAAGAGCTTGAGGAGAGAAAGAAGATATGATCGACCTTAATAGACAGTACATCCGGGAAAATGTGGCAGACTCCGCGGTTATATATAAGCGGGGCGTTAATATCTACGATCACGGTTCCTTCGTGTTGAGGCACTCTGATCGTGAAAATAAGAGTTTTGTCTATGAGGTGGACGGAAATTACGGCGATTATGTGACCGCCGCAAGGTTCGGCAACGGCCATGTTGAAACATCGTGTGACTGCCCCTACCCGGGAGAGGGGTGCAAGCATGTGGTGGCCGTGCTCCTTGACGCCATGGACATAATCAAGAGGTGGAGCAGTCCGGTTGAGACCCCGTCTGGATACGTGGCAGAACCCCTGGATGAATACCTGACCCCGGATGAGATCAGACAACTTGCCCTCGAGGACAGGATGTCGCGCGCCAGGACCGAGGACTTCCAGGTCACCGAGGGAGATCTGATCAAGGGCCCCCACCTCCTCGAAACCAAGAACCACAGACAGTACACCGTGACCCTGCATGACCCTGAGAGGGGAGAGGGTCATTGTACCTGCCCCGACTTTCTCACAAACCGTCTCGGGACCTGTAAGCACATCGGTTTCCTCTCAGACCATTTCAGGAAAAAGCGTAATTTCAGAAAGAGGCTTGAAAAGGAACGTTTCCCATTCATGCATATATTCTGGGACTCGGTGAGCAACATGCCCAGGCTTTTTACCGAGCCCTATTTGATGAAAACCACAAAGGACGGAAAGCTCTTAAGCAGGTTTTTCAACCATAAGGGGCGTTTCACAAAGGAGAGGCTCTCAGGTCTCATGGAGCTCGTTGAATCCATGGACCATAACAAGAGGATAAGGATCGAAGAATCGGTCCTGGAACGTCTCGACAGGTTCCTGAGACAGGAACAGCTCCAGCGGCTGGCCCAAAAGAACCATCTGCCTCCCATCAACCTCAAGACCACCCTCTACCCCTACCAGGAGGCCGGAGTAAGTTTCGGCCTCTACAGGGAGGCGGTACTTATCGGGGATGAAATGGGCCTTGGGAAGACCCTTCAGGCCATTGCCCTGGCCATCCTGAAGAAGGAGATCTTCGGGTTTGAAAAGGTCCTCGTTATTACCCTCGCCTCGCTGAAAGAGCAGTGGAAGCGTGAAATAGAGCGTTTCACCGATGAAAAGGCCGTGGTTGTGGCAGGGCTGGCCGTGAAGCGCCAGGCCATCTACGCGGAGGACCCCACCTTTTTCAAGATCACCAACTACGAGGCGGTGCTGAGGGATGTAATTTCAATCACCAGGTTCAGGCCTGATCTGGTCATATTAGATGAGGCCCAGCGCATAAAGAACTTCTCCACCAAGACCGCTGACGCTGTCAAGCGCCTTCCCAAGAAGCAATCCATGGTGCTTACGGGCACCCCCCTGGAGAACAAGCTGGAGGACGTTTACTCCATTATTCAATTTCTGGACCCCCATCTCCTGACGCCCCTGTGGCAGTTCGCGGCGGATCATTTCATGCTGAGCCGCAAGAAAAAGGGGAAGATCCTGGGTTACAGGAATCTGGACCTGCTGCGGGAAAAACTCAAACCCATTGTCATACGCCGCAAGAAGGAGGAGGTCCTCCCCGATCTTCCCAAAGAGGTGGTGAATAACTACTACATCGACCTGCACGAAAAACAGAGGAAGATCCACTCGGGATATCTCCAGGCCCTCCTCCCCCTTATTAACAAGAAATTCCTGACGCCCATGGACCTCCGGCGCATACAGGAGATCCTTCTTCGGATGCGCATGGTCTGCAACTCCACCTACCTGATCGACCGGAAGACCCACATTTCGCCCAAGCTTATGGAGTTAGAAGGGATAATCGATGAACTCGTGGTCCAAAGCGGTCACAAGATGGTCATCTTCAGCGAATGGACCACCATGACCTTCCTCATTGCCCGGTACCTTTCAGAGGCTGGCCTGGCCTTTGTTGAACTTTCAGGGAAGATCCCCGTGAAAAAGAGGCAGGCCCTCATAGACGAGTTTACCCACAACGAGGAGTGCAGGGTGTTTCTATCCACAGATGCGGGGGGCACGGGCCTCAACCTGCAGGCGGCCGACTGCGTGGTCAACTTCGAGCTTCCCTGGAACCCGGCTCGGCTGAACCAGAGGATCGGACGCGTCAGCCGAATAGGCCAGAAGAGCTCCTGCGTCAACGTGGTCAACCTGATCAGCAAGGACAGCATTGAGGAGAAAATCCTCACCGGTATTCAACTGAAGACCGACCTGTTCAAGGGCGTGTTTGAAGACGGGGCTGATATGGTGGAGTTCTCCCGCGAAAAACGGACCGAGATGCTCAACACGCTCAGGGAGATGATGGGTGAAGAACCCGCCCTGCCGCCGGCTGAAAGCGCGCCCTCTGAGGAGATACCCGAAGACACCCCCTACTACCTGAACCCGGAGGTCCTGAAAGACAGGGAAGAGCCTATGGATTTCACGGGTGAGGAGGATTCTGCGGCAGAGAGTTCGGAACGGGCTGATCCAGAGGTTTCAGGCCCTGAGACCAGCCTTTCAGAACAGCCCCCTGAGAAGATCGAGGCCGTGCTCAATTCAGGGATGCAGTTCATTGGCGGACTCCTTGAGGTGGCCACGGGAAAGAAGATAGAGGCCACCGGTGACAGCGGACAGATAGTGAAGCTGGACAGGAAAACAGGGGAGGTAACCCTTAAATTCAAGCTGCCGGGATTTTAGGCGGTCCGTGGGCATGGGGGCATATGACGAAACAGGCCCTTTCGGAAGGCGGTGATGGAGATATAGGTTTTCAGATAATTAATTTCATCCCGCTTTCAGCGGGACCAGAGGGAGGAATCCGAGTAAGTCGTACAGGTTAGTACGTCGTCGAGGATTCTGACCGATAACGCAGTGAAATTATTCGACCTGTGCGGTTAGACTTCAGCAATTGCGGATACGGGATCTATCCCGTCCGTGGGGGTCTCTTTTCCAAAGGACGCAAAACCCTGTCTCATTTTATAGGGACGGCAGCATGCGCTTGA
>DREN01000320.1 GCA_011051075.1 Deltaproteobacteria bacterium
AAGGTTACGGTTCTGCTCCGGGAGGTCCTTTGCTCTATTTCCGGGTGCCGGCGCAGGTAGTCTTTCAGCTTATGGGACACCGCCCCAGGTCCGTCCACTACCCGGCAGTTTCTCCCCATTATGCGCTCAATATCCTTGTGCAAAAAGGGGTAGTGGGTACAGCCGAGGATGAGGGTGTCTATTTTTTTCCGTTTAAGGCGCCTCAGGTACTTCTTGAGGATCATGTTGGTCTCGGGTTTCCCCACCCAGCCCTCTTCCACCAGGGGGACCAGAAGGGGACATGCCTGTCCAAAGACCTTGAGCCGGGAGGAGAGTTTTTCCAGTTCCTGTTCATAGACCCTGGACTCGATGGTGGCCTGTGTTCCGATCACGCCAATGCGACCGTAGCGTGTGGCCTCAACCCCGGCTTCTGCAAGGGGGATGACAACCCCGAGGACACGACGGTCAGGGTATCGGGCGGGCAGGAATTCGTGCTGGATCTTTCTCAGGGCCTTGGTGGAGGCGGTGTTGCAGGCCAGGATAATGAGGACGCACCCCCTTTGGAAGAGAAAGTCCACGGCCTCCCTGGTATATTCATAGATCACATCCTGGGACTTGTTCCCGTAGGGTGTGCGTGCGTTGTCGCCCAGGTATATATAGTTGTACTGTGGGAGCTTCCGGGCAAAGGCCTTGAGCATGGTGAGTCCGCCGAGCCCTGAATCAAAAACGCCTATCTTCATGAACCTGCCTCCGGGGAACATGGGAGCGGGTTGAGTCCCTGATCCGCTGTCTGTGGCCCCTGTTTCTACCTTAAGACAGTAGAATTGTAAAACCCTTTTGCCCCTAACTTACCCTTCTCCCCCTGCTCCGGACCAGCAAACCTGAAAATTCCACATTTGTGGATGCTTTTTTAGCCGGATTCATGTAATAAATGGCCCGGAACGTGAACCGCCCCCATGGCGCGGGGTGGCTGAGCAGTGCACGGGCGCCTATCATCTTATCTCCATGCCCATGGTTGACAGGCCGGTCTTTGGATATCCTGATGACCAGACTGTGCCGGGTCCATTAACCAGATAAGGTAGTGTAGAGGAGCGTTATGAAAGAAAAAGATACTGAAGGCCCTGTGAGCAGCTGTTCCGGGACCGCAACCAGGAAATGGAGGAGGGTCCCCCACAGGGAGGAGCCGGACTTTACACGACCGCTCCTTTCCATCCCCAGGGAGGCGGAGGAGCGCATACTGGGCCGTCTGAGCCTCCTTTACGGCGGGGATGAGGCCCGAAAATGGCTGCCGGAGCTGGAAAGGATCCTGAAGGTCTACCATGCCTATAAGACTCCGACCTTTGAAGAGGCGGAGAAGGATTTCAACCCGGAGGAGCGCTTCTCCGAAAAGGACATGATCCTCATCACATACGGGGATCTTGTCCGCTCTGAGGGGAGATCTCCCCTTGCAACCCTGGCCTATTTCATGGAAACGGCCGATAGACTGAGAGGGGTTATCAATACCATCCACATCCTTCCCTTTTTCCCCTACACCTCGGACCGGGGATTTTCCGTGACCGATTTCAAGAAGGTGGACCCGAATCTGGGTTCCTGGACCGATGTGGAGGAGATCGGCAGGCGGTTCAAACTCATGTTCGACGGTGTTCTGAATCACGTTTCCGCCAATTCTCCACAGATCCAGGAGATGCTGCACGGCAATCCGGAGTACAGGGATGTTGCCATTGTTTTTCGGTCTCCGGATGAACTCACCCCTGAACAGCGAAAGATTATCGTCCGGCCCAGGACCTCGAAACTCCTCACCGAGTTTCAATCCATAGACGGCCCTGTGTGGCTGTGGACCACCTTTTCAGCGGATCAGGTGGACCTCAACTACCGCAACCCGAAGGTCCTGATGCAGATGGTGGAGACCCTTCTTCTCTACGTGAGAAAGGGCGCCGATATTATCCGGCTTGATGCTGTGACCTATCTCTGGGCCGAACCGGGGACCCCCAGCGTTCACCTGACCGAGACCCACGAGATCATCAAACTGATCAGGGACGTGCTGGACCTGGTGGCCCCCCATGTGGTGCTGCTCACAGAGACCAACGTGCCCCATGAGGAGAATATCTCCTATTTCGGAAACGGTTCTGATGAGGCCCAGATGGTCTACAACTTTGCCCTTCCGCCCATGGTTCTCCATACCTTTTACAGCGAAGACACCACGGCCCTTTCCAGGTGGGCCAACGACCTCAGTGCCCCGTCCCATACCACGACCTTTCTGAACTTCCTGGACTCCCACGACGGCGTGGGCGTAATGGGCGTGAAAAACATCCTGAAAAAGGAGGAGATCGACAGGCTCATTCGAAGGGCCAAGGAGCATGGGGCCTTCATCTCCTACAAGAGCGGGAAGGATGGAAAAGAACCCTATGAGATAAACACCACCTGGTGGAGCGTCATAAATATGGATAACAGCGGTGAGGAGATCTCTTTTCAGGTCAGGCGCTTTGTGGCCTCCAGGAGCATCCCCCTGGTGCTTTCAGGTGTACCCGGTATCTACTTCCATGGATTGATCGGGACCTCCAGTGATATTCACGGGGTCCTTGAGTCCAGATCAAAGCGCGACATCAACCGCAGGGTGATATATGAGAAAGAACTTCTGGCAGAGGTGGACAACCCCGCGTCAAAGCTCTCTCACATAAGGAGACAACTGGTCAGGATACTGGAGATCCGCGTCAGGTTCTGCGCATTTCATCCCAACGGCCTGCAGAAGGTGCTTATGGCATCACATAGGGTGTTTACTGTCCTGCGGGTTTCCCCGGACGCCCGGCAGCACATCCTTACCATGACCAACGTGACCAACAGGGCCGTGAAGGTGGATGTGCCCCTTGAGGAGGTGGGTGTGTCATGGAAAAACTGGTACGACCTGATCGGTAAGAGGGGGTGGAGGGCAAAGGATAAGGTGCTTTCCGTACTGCTGCAGCCCTACGATGTGGCATGGCTCATACCCTTTGCCGAGCTGGAGGAGATGATCAAATCCTGATTCAAAACCGCTCGAGATAACGGAGTTTTGCGCCACTGTTACTTCCCTGCGCGGTCAGCATAAGATGGACCCATGAAAAAGACCACCTGGCGAATAAGGGATATCATCGATCTGGAATACCTGCTTCAGGAAGATGAGGGTGAAGAGGGCCGGGAACCGGCTAAATCTGTCCTCGAGCGGGACCGGGAAATCTACCTGAACCAGATACTCCCCCGTGAAAGGGAGGGGGGTGGACTGACCCGTTCCGCGGTTGTGAGGGCATGGCTGGAACAGAGGAGACGGCTGGAAAAGAGGGCCGGCCATGGAGTCCTGCCCGGGGAGGCCTTTGAAGAGGGGTACCGTCTGACAGGGCTGGGCCTGCTCATGGCGGGCATCCTGTCCGGGTTGGGTATGGCCTTTTCCTTTCTCTCCTACCGGGGTACCGAGCCCCTGAACGTCTCATCCTACCTTGGGCTTTTCGTGTTCACGCAATGTCTAATCCTAATGTTTTTCATTGGGATCTCCCTGGTTCGCAGGCTTAGATCCAGGCCCTTTGACACCTCTGTGGTATATACCCTTATCAGGGGGCTCATGAGCAGACTGATCACGATACTCCTGCATCGCGCCTTCAAGGACCTTGGAGGCACGAAACGGTGGAGACTTGAGGCGGTAACTGGTCTGATCAGGGGTACGAGGCGGGTTTACGGCCCCCTTTTCTACTGGCCCGTGTTCATACTCGCTCAGATCATCGGGGTCGGGTTCAACGTGGGGGTGTTAGGGGCGACGGTGCTCAAGGTCCTGGGATCGGATGTGGCCTTTGGCTGGCAGTCCACGGTGCAGTTCAGCGCCCAGACGGTTTTCAGCCTGGTACAGACCATGGCCCTCCCATGGTCGTGGCTGGTCCCCCCTGATATTGCCCATCCCACTCTTCTCCAGGTGGAAGGGAGCCATATGGTGCTCAAGGAGGGCATCTACCACCTTGCCACCGGGGACCTGGTCTCCTGGTGGCCCTTTCTCTGCTTTTCTGTCCTGACCTACGGTCTGCTGCCCAGGGCGATCCTCCTGTGTATGGGCATGGTACTCAAGGGTAGGGCCCTTTCGAGGCTTGACTTTGACCACAGGGCCCCAAGGAGGCTCATCTACAGGATGAAGACACCCCTGGTCACCACAGGCGGGCATCCTGCAGGCCCTGGAACGGCTGGCCTGAACCATGGGGACCTGCCTGAGACCGGGACATGGAGGCCAAAGGCCCCTGCTGCTGGAAAGGGCATGATGGTGCTTGTGCCGGACGATATCTTCGACAACCTGGCCCGTAATGAGCTTGAGGCCGTGGTCTCAAGGACCTTCGGATCACCCGTGGCCCAGAGTCTCAGGTTCGGCGTGGACCAGGAGGGGGATGAGGGTGTCCTTGAGGCCATTTCCCGTATGAAGGGCCATGATTCAGATCTCCTGATAGTCCAGGAGGCCTGGCAGCCCCCTATCAGGGAGGACCTGGACTTCATCAGGGACCTGAGAAGGGCCTCGGGGGAGAGAACAATGATCTGGGTGGGGCTCATAGGCCGCCCAGGAAAGGATACCGTGTTCACCGGGGTGAGGGAGGATGACTGGAAGGCGTGGCATCAGAGACTGAAAGGCCTGGGAGATCCCTACATGGGCCTTGAGCGGCTTGGAGAAAACCGTGGATGATATGGTTCCCGAATTCGCCATTGTGGGTCATCCCAACGAAGGGAAGTCCGCCGTGGTTTCCACCCTGGCCGAGGACGACAACGTGCGGGTCACCCCCTATCCGGGGGAGACCGTGGAGTGTCAGGCCTTTCCGGTCATGATCGACGGACAGGAAATCATCCGCTTTATCGATACCCCCGGTTTCCAGAACCCCAAAAAAACCTTCGCCTGGATAAAGGCCCATGAGCATATCCAGGGCCCCATGCTGGAGGCCTATCTTGAAGCCCATGGGCATAGGGCCGAGTTCCGGGACGACGTAAGGCTCATGGAACCGATCGCCCGGGGCGCAGGCATCATCTATGTGGTGGACGGCTCCAGGCCCGTGCGGAGGGTGGACCTGGCGGAGATGGAGATCCTCAGGCTCACCGGCAGGCCGCGCATGGCCATTATCAACTGCAAGGAGGATGAAACCGCCTATCTGGACCAGTGGAAGAGGGAGTTCCGCAAACATTTCAACGCGATCAGGGTGTTTAACGCAAATAAGGCCACATATGGGGAACGTATTGAGCTCCTGGAAAACCTGAAGGGGATTGACCAGGACTGGGGGACTGCCCTTGATAAGGTGATTACGGCCTTTAAGAAGGACTGGGAGCAACGCAACCTTCACACCGCTGAAATAATCTGCGATCTGTTGGAGGAATGCCTCAGTTTTTCGATCACCAGGAGTTATACAGGAAAGGGTGACGAAAGGTCGCTTGAACAGGGACTCAGGGAGGAGTTCAACCAGCGTATCGAAAGAATGGAAAAAAAGGCCCATGAGAAGATCCGCAGGCTTTTCAAGCATAATATCTTCAACTTTCCCCTGCCTGCCCAGTCCATCCTCAGTGAAGACCTGTTCAGCAGGAAGACCTGGCAGTTCTTGGGGCTGACCCCCAGGCAGCTTGTTGCCGCGGCAGGCGCGGGAGGGGGTGCTGTGGGCGTGGCCCTTGACCTTGCAGCGGCAGGTCTCACCTTTGGTATATTTACCGCCGCAGGCGGTCTGTTAGGGGCCGGATGGGCCGCCCTTGGGGGAGGAAAACGGCTGGCCAGGGCAAAGGTGGTGGGCCTTGACTTAGGGGGCGAACAGATCAGAGTGGGCCCCATCAACAACGTACAGTTCCTCTACATACTTTTAGACCGCGCGCTCATATTCTACTCGCACATAATCAACTGGGCCCACGGACGGAGGGACTACCCTTCTGAAGAGCCATCCCCCGGCGGCGAGGTGAGGCCCGGTCTTGTCTTTCAGTGGGATGACGGCAAAAGAGGTGTGTGTAAATCGTTTCACCAGGCCCTCCTCAGCAGGGATGAGCGGAAAAGATCGTTTTCCCGGAACGACCTGAAGGCCATACTCCAGGGGGTGCTGCTCAGCATATCCCAGGGTGGGCAGAGGTCCCATGGAGAGGAAACATGACCATGGGGGTGCATGGATCGGTCTCCCCTCAGCCGATCACCTTTTCAACCCGGCACTTCAGGCCGCCCTCTCCCAGAAGCACCTGAACCTGATCCCCCCTTTCCACGCCCAAGACCCCTTTGAGGACCTGTTTTTCAGGGAGTCTGAGGGTGATGCTGTAGCCCCGTTTAAGGACAGACAGGGGGCTCAGATCGTTCAGCCTCTTATGAAGGAGGGCCAGGCCCATCCTCCCCTCCCTGAGTTGTCTTTCCATGCTGCTCACAAGGGCCGCCCGTTTAAAGGCGAGGGCCTGCCTCAGGGCGGTTATCCTGTTTATGGGGGAGTAGACAAGGAGTGCCCGGATCTCTCCTTCAAGGCCCTTTCTTCTCTCCCTGATGAGGATATCCATAACCCTCACAAGCCTCATCTGATCCTCATCAAGCCTCATCCACAGATTGGCAAGCCCCTTCCTGGGGTCCCTGATCCTGTCCCTGAGGCCCTTCAACCGATCGGTCAGGACCTCAAGCCTCAGGTCCATGGCCCCCCGGAGCCGAGTTCTGGCCTGTTTCAGGCGGTTGAGAAGGGTCTCCTTTTCCTTTACCAGGAGTTCGGCTGCCGCGGAAGGGGTGGGGGCCCTGAAATCCGCGGCCAGGTCGGATATGGTAAGATCGATCTCGTGCCCCACGGCCGAGACCACCGGTATCCGGGAGTCCCTTATGGCCAGGGCGAGCTCCTCCTGGTTAAAGGCCCACAGGTCTTCCAGGGATCCACCCCCCCGCGTCAGGACGATGACATCCGCATCCAGGTGTCGGTTGACCATGTGGAGGGCCTCCACCATATCCCGGCAGGCCCGGTCCCCCTGGACCCTCACCGGAACGATCAGTATCTCCAGGTTGGCATACCGCCTCTGGATGATCTTGAGGAAATCACGAATGGCGGCCCCGGTTGGGGAGGTGATGACCGCCACCCTTTTGGGCAGAAAGGGGAGGGGTTTTTTGATATCCTCGTCAAAAACACCCATTGCGGCCAGCCTTTTCTTCACCTGCTCGAATGCCAGGGCCAGGGCCCCGGTCCCCACCGGCTCGAGGTAGTCCAGGATAATCTGGTACTCCCCCCTGGGCGCGTAGATACCTATCCTCCCCTGGGCGATCACCTTCATGCCGTCTTCGGGGAGGAACTTGAGGTAGCGGGTCTGGACGCGAAACATGACCGCCCTTATCTGGGCCTTTTCGTCTTTTATGACCATATAGTAATGGCCCGAGCCAGGGGACCTGAAGTTGGAGATCTCCCCCTCAACCCATACAAAGTCGAACCGGTCCTCAAGGAGATCCTGGATAAGGGCGGTTAGATCGCTTACCGTGTAAACCTTTGGGGTTTTCATTTCATCGGACAAAACAGTGTATGACCTCCTCCCGGCCCATATGAGACCCCGCCCGGATTGATCCGCGACGCGTGGACAGACCGGAGAGATATCTGAACCTAAAAGATGAACATCGAACGTCCAACATCGAATTTTGAATAAGGTATTCTGCCAATTTATAAATAGGCAGAGCCAAGCGATTTCATCATTCGATGTTCAACTTTGGACGTTTGATGTTCGGCGTTCGAAAAAATCACTCATATCCTATCATGCCGAATTCATTAAGCATAAAATGGAAATTCCTATACTTTGAACTTATGGACGTTAGCGGAACCCGAACTGATATTCTTCAAGATCATTGTAACCTTTCCCAGAAAATTTCGTAAGGTTTTTTTCCTCCCCGGGTCTGATATTTTAGGCCCAAGGCCCAACGACCTGACGGATATCCTTCATCCAGCCTCCAGATACCAGCATCCAGCACCCAGACAAATTCAGCTTGACTGTATTGTATCTCCCTTACTATACATTCAATGGAAAGGGCAATATTCTTGGACCGCAGGTTTGCAAGGAAAGAACCACCATGACGGATGAGACCAGAGGCGGATTATCCACAGGGACCACCACACTGAAGGCCCCGACCAGTACCATCAAAAAGGTGGGAAGGTGGAGTTTCTACTTTATCCTGATCGGTGTCATTGCCGGTCTGGGTTCTGTTGTTTTTCACCTCCTTTGTCAAATAGGCTCCCATTTTCTCCTGGACCAGTTGGCAGGATACCGGCCCCCCGGCCCGGCCGGAGAAGGCGATCTTTTTGAACCTACCATGACTCTTTTTAACCGGTGGGTTCTCCTTTTCCTGCCCGCTTTTGGCGGGATCTTGAGCGGCTGGATCGTCTATACCTTTGCCCCCGAGGCCGAGGGCCACGGGACTGACGCGGCCATTGATGCCTATCATGATAAGGGGGGCTTTATCAGGGGCAGGATTCCCATCGTAAAGACCATCGCCTCGGCCATTACCCTGACTTCGGGAGGATCGGGCGGTCGTGAGGGGCCCATTGCGCAGATCGGCGCGGGCTTTGGATCCTTTCTGGCCACAAAGCTGAAACTGTCAGACCGGGAACGTCGAATCATGCTGGCAGCCGGTATGGGGGCGGGTATTGGAAGTATCTTCAAGGCCCCCCTGGCAGGGGCCCTGTTTGCAGCAGAGGTACTTTACCGGGACCCGGAGTTTGAATCGGAGGTGATTATCCCCGCGGGTATCTCATCGGTGGTGGCCTACTGTCTCTTCTGCCTCCTTTTCGGATGGGGTTCGCTCTTTGAAACAGAGCCCTTTGTCTTCCATAACCCCCTGGAGCTTGGTCCCTACACCTTCCTGGCCCTGGTGCTGGCCGGGGGTGGCTTCCTC
>DREN01000277.1 GCA_011051075.1 Deltaproteobacteria bacterium
ATTCAGCACCCATGCACGATGTGGGCAAGATAGGGATCCCGGATCGGATCCTCCTGAAACCGGGAAAGCTGGATCCGGATGAGCGGGAGATCATGCAGCAGCATGCCGCCATGGGAGGGAAGATCCTTGCCGGCTCTGATGCCGGGTTTATTAAGCTGGCCGAGGTAATTGCCCTGACGCACCATGAGAAATGGGATGGCAGCGGGTATCCGGAGGGCCTCAAGGGAAAAGAGATCCCCCTGGTGGGCCGTATCGTGGCCATAGCCGATGTATTCGACGCCCTCACATCCAGACGGCCCTACAAGGAGCCTTTTTCCGTTAAAAAATCATTTGGTATCATAAGAGAAGGGAGTGGCAGTCACTTTGATCCGGACGTGGTCAGGGCCTTCTTTGCCGTGGAAGATGAAATACTGGCCATCAAGGAGAGGTACAGGGAAAAAGATGAAAGCCTCTTGGTCCAGAGGGTGGGAAAATAGCCCTGACCCAAGATCGACGGACTTTTTCTCGATATGCCTCGTGGCCCGGTTCAAAGAAGATGGTGTGATAGGTTTTTCAGGATTCGAGTTAGGCCTGCGCCGTTTTATCCGGTCACCATACTTTCAGAGGGCAAGGGCCGCAGCTTATTTCAGCAGGTCCGGCAAGAAAAGGCTCAGTCCGGGCCAGTATGTGATCAAGAGCAGGGTGAAGAGAAGGAGGAGCAGAAAGGGGAGGGTGGCCCTGTACAACTGCATTACGGGTTTGTCGAACCTGGCACTGGCGATAAAGAGATTCAGGCCGACGGGCGGGGTATTATAACCTATCCCTAAGTTTGCCAGAAACACAACCCCGAGGTGTACCGGGTCGATCCCGAACCTTGCGGCCAGGGGGGCAATGAGTGGGACCACCACCAGGATGGCGCTGAATATGTCCATCATGCACCCAACCACGATGAGGAACAGGTTAAGGACCATCAGGAACCCGATCTTTCCCGCAACCATGCCCTCCATGAGTTTGAGGATTTTCATGGGGATAAAGGCGTCAACCAGGTAGTTGGTGAAGCCCAGTGCCGCACCGAGTATGATCATAATCCCCCCCACCATCTTCATGCTCTCCCTCATGATACCGGGCAGGTCCCTAAGGAGTGAGAGTTCGTGAAAGATCAGTGCCTTCACAAGGAGCACGTAGGCCACAGTCAGGGCCGCTGCCTCTGTGGCCGTGCAGAACCCCGAGTAGATGCCTGCGAGGATCAGGATCGGTATGGGGAGTTCCCATGCAGCGCCTTTAAGAGCAGCGAGAAATTCTCTCGGTGAAAAGGGGGGCTGTTCGAGCCTCCATTTCCTGCCCATATACACGGAAAAGAGACATGGTACACCTACCATCAAGACCCCCGGCAGGAGCCCTGCCATGAAGAGTTGTTCAATGCTTGTGCCGGAGACAAACCCGTAGAGTATGATTGGAAGGCTTGGGGGGAAGTGGAGGCCCAGGCTGCCCGATGTGGTTATCAGTCCCAGGGAGAAGTTCTCCTGGTATTTTTCCGACAAAAGCGCGGGAAAGAGGAGCCCTCCCAGAGCGATAATGGTGATGCCGGTGGCACCTGTAATGGCGGTGAAGAAGGCGCATGAAACAAGGGCCACCACACCGAGGCCCCCTGGGAGCCACCCGAAGAGGCTTCTGGAAAACCTGACAAGACGTGCGGAGGTTCCCCCCTGGGAGAGGAGGTAGCCCGCGAAGGTAAAAAGGGGTATGGCCAGGAGTACGGGGGCGTTGGCCAGGCGGAGGATCTCAATGGGGATAGCGGTGAACTCCACACCGCTCACGTGGAGGCCCAACATGGCGGCCGTGAGGATGCCGGCAAAAAGGGGAAGGCCTGAGACGATCAGGATGATGAGGATGATTACCAGTGTGAGGATCACGAGGCCGTCTCCCTGAGTATTTCAATACCCTGTTCAACGGCCCTTATGAGGAACCGGAAGAGGAGCAGGGCGAATCCCACAGGAAGGATCACCTGGCTTATCCAGCTTGGCAGGTTGAAAAACACGCTCCCTCCAAACTCCATTTCCATTTTTATATAATCCAGGCATACCTTGAACATGACAGCGCATATGATCGCGCAGGCTGAGGCGAGGATGAGCTCCCGAAGGGGAAGCCACTTTTCAGGGAGGAGGGTGGAGAGAAGGTCTATCTTGATATGTCTGCCCTCCCTGGTCAGAAGGGATGCCCCTAAGAAGGTGAGCCAGAGAACCAGGAGCCTGGTAAAGGGACCGGACCAATCCATGTATCCCAGCGTGGTGTTGGCCCATTGGAGATGGGCGTAGGTATAAAGGCCTCTCAACAGCACCTGAACAAAGGTTAAGAGTACCATCAACCAGAGGAGGAGTACGATAAGCCATCCCTCAATTCTTGCGAGGATGTGATCAAAGCGCTTTAAGGCATTCATGGGGCGTTTGAAGTCGAATATTGACAGCCATGTAAAAAGTCAAAATCTCGCGCAAAGCCGCAAAGGCCGCAAGGTTAACTGATTAATTTCAAAAGATATTTTCTTGGCGCGCTTGGCATCTTTGCGCGAAAACCCATTTTTTGCGACACCATCAATACTGACACCCATGTAAAAAGTCCTTTTTACAGGGATTCGGGAATCCCCCCAATCCCTAAATCCCTCAATCCCACAATTCCCGAATTGTCAATCTTGCTTCAGGAGCGCATAAACACGGTCCAAGAGTTCGGCTGAGAAGATCCTGCCGGTCAGCCTTCTGGTTACCTTCACACCTACGGCGTGGAACTCCCTGAGTGCCTCACCTTCAGGCACAGGGATTATGGTTAACCCGCTCTTTCTGAGTATCTCAACGGCCTCCTCGCTCTGGTCCCTCAGGCGGGTCGTGAGTTCGGCCATCCCTTTCTCAACGGTTTTCTTCAAGAGTGAGGCCAGGTCTTCGGGGAGTTTTTTATACTGCCTTGATGAGATGAGGATTGCCCCGGTAGAGTGCACGAGGGGAAGGGCCATCATATAGTTTAGATAGTTCTGCCACTGGAGGGCCAGGGCCCCCAATGGAGGCGCGTATACAGTGTCGATCATCCCTGTATTCAGGGCCGTGGTCACGTTTGTGACCGCAAGGGGGATCGGGTTTATACCCATGGCCACAAAGGTCTCCTTGGCAATGGGGTCTCCTGACCATGTCCATACCTTGAGCCCTGAAAGATCGTGAACAGTCCTGATCGGTTTTTTTGAGATGAGGTGCACATTCCCCACCTCTGCCCACGCCAGGAGTTCAAAGCCCTTTTTCCTGAACTGCTCGGTAAAAAAAGGGTTTAGGTTCCTGTGGACCAGGTCCACCTCCCTGTAGGTCCTGAAGAGGAAGGGAAGGTCCAGGATCCTCACCATGGGGAGGATCTTGCCGAAGCCCACACCGGAAAAGGCGGCCGCGTGGATCTGACCGATCCTGATCTTTTTGAGCACATCCAACTCATCGCCTGCAATGCCGCCGGCGTAGATCCTGAAGCCCAGCCTGTCCCCGCTCTTCTCCCTGATCTCCCGGTCCAGTTTCCTCATCTGCTTCACCCATGTGGAGCCGTCCGGTGCCAGGGTGGCGAATTTGATCAGGTACTGAGGCTTGCCCCCGGCGTATGAGTCAGGCATGGGCCCGTGGAAGAGCCACAGGCAGAGGAAGATAAGGGCCAATCCTATCGGTCTTTTCATGGTCTATAAACCTCCTGCTCCGGATGAACCGAAAAAGCGCGACCCCCCGGGCCAGCGATGTGGATCCCATATGCACAATTGCTTAAGTCTAACCGCACAGGTCGAAAAAGCTCCTGTGCTGCTTGCCCGCCACCGGAGGGCCTGTTCACCTTTGGCGGACTTGCATAAAGGTCAGATGTCAACGGCCCGATGGCCCGTGCAGGCCTTACAAAAAGAGTTCATCCACCTGTTTTTCAAGGGCCTTCATCCTCTTTTTCATGGCGCTGTTTATGAGACAGGCCTCTTTTAGCCCATCGGGGGAGGCCCGCTCCACCTCCCTGATAAGGCCCATGAACAGGTCCCTGTCCTGTACCCTGACCGCATAGTACCTGGCGTAGTGGTACTGGGCCAAAAAGAACCTGCCCTTTGTTACTGACACAGCCTCAACAAAAAGCTCCTTTGCCCTTTCCGCGTCACCACCCAAGATCTTCGGCCTTGCCGCCAGCATGGTCGCCTCTACGATGTAGGGTGATCCATAGAAGTACCGGGGGTCTATCTCCATTACCCTTTTCAGGCATTTTTCCGCCGTGCCCAGTTGGCCAAGGGCGTCTGGCCTGTCCAGGTTCAGGTTTATCCACCCGTTCCAGGACATGGTGACCCAGAACAGGGGCCTGATCCCTTTTTTAGCAATGCTGCCGAGGCGTTTGGTAATGGTCTGGAGCGGGGCATTGTCCTTGATACCCAGGGCCCTGAGGCCATAGCCCCTGGCCCGGAGGTAGAGTCTTGAGGCCCTTTCAGGGTCCTGCTCCTCAACAAAGAGCATGGCGTAACCTGTAAACCCCATGCACAGGGCGGTCAGAAGTTCCCTGTTTTCAGGGGCGTTTTTGAGAAGGCCTTCCATCAATTTGAGCTCAGCGGGAAGGGATTGTCCGGCTAATTTCAGGTCGCACTCCTCAAAAAAGGCCTGTGTCAGGCCGGGGATGATGGGTGAGGCGGCGTACAGGGCCACTCTTGCGCACCCTGTGATCAACAGCATCAGCAGAATTAGGGCAATCAGGTTGTATGAGGTCTTTTTCATCTGTCAATAACCGATAAACGGCTCTCCCTTTTTCAGGGGACGTTCCAGTAGTTTTTTTACCACGAACTGGGCCCCGGAGGCGTTTTCCATATGTAAGACCCGTTTGTAGTACTTGATGGCTTCATCCCGGTTATTCTCAAGCTCATAACTCATGCCTAATTTTGTCAGTGGCCACGCAATCATGGCAGGGTCGTTTTCAGGGTCCTGCTTATTGAGTATCTGTCTCAGTCTGGATCTGGCTTCAGCATAGCGTCCGTGAAAAAGGTCGTAGGTTGATTCCAGATAGAAGGCCCGTCTCTCCCACATGGCGGCCCTGTTCCTGTCAGATGCTTTGGCGCTGTTCAGACGCAACTGGTTGACGATAGCCCTGTATTGAGGGTCCATCTCCAATCGAATGTAGCTGACGCCTTTGAGAATCAGGAAACGGGGGTTCCTCTTATATTTCTCTGCCAGTCCGGTTGAGAGATCCAGGGCATCCCTGAACTTGTTCTCACCAAAAAGATAGATATGAAGGAGGACGCTCCTGGCCTCTGTTTTGGAGTAGATTGCCTCTCTGGAGGCAATGCTTAGCTTCTTCAAGCCCCTTTCCTTGTCACCCTGGTGAAGGAGAAAGTAGGTCAGGAATTTCAGTATCCCTGAAAGCTTGGCCGTATAATAGTCGAAAGTGCCCAGGCCCAGCAACACATCCTTGTTATCAGGGTCCATCTTCAGGCAGACCTTGAGGGCGGCTACCGCATCCCTGGCAAGGAAAAAGGAAGATACCCAGTTGCCCTTCATAAGTTCGAAGCGGCCCTTAAAGCCCAGTGCCCCTCCAAGATAAAAAAAGTCATAACTGCCTGCATCGTCCCTGTCGCACCTTACTTCAGCGACTTCTATGGCACGGTCAATCCGGTGCTTGAATTCGTTCACCTCTGCCTGTGACCAGAAACCAGAGGCCAGGCGGGACCATGAAACCATGGCCAGGTAGAAATAACCGGCTGGTTCATTTCTTGATTTCGCGATGAGTTTTCTAAAAAGCTTCTCGGCATTATTAAATTGACGATTGTAGAGGAGATCTATGCCCTTAAGGATCTGTTCATTTGCGCTGCGGTTTTTCAAAACAGGGCCCTGGTCGCCTTCAAGGCCCAGAAGGTCGGGTGCAGTGGCCATGAACAGGAGTGAAACAGGGACCAGTAAGAAGGAGGTTAAAAAAGATGGTTTTTTTGGGAAGTGGCGGTTTTTCACGGGATACCTGCTTCAGGGTTATCTGTTACCGGCAAGTCCGGGAGTAAGGGATATCAGGCAACATAACTACATGAGAGCATGGAATTAAGCAAGCCAAGAATGCCGATTACACCAGGTAAATATGGAGAAAATTGATCCCAAGGGTCAAGAATTTTCGACATGTGCGGTTAGATTTCAGCAATTGTGGATACTGGAACTATCCCGCCCGTGGGGGCCTCTTTTCCAAAGGATGCAAAACCCTATCTGATTGCATAGGGACGGCAGCATGCGCTTGAAATAAGCTGCGGGAGAGCCCCGGGAGAGAGTCTCGGTTGGAGCCTGTACGGGTTCCTGCCTGCTCCGAAGCTGTAATCCAACTAAGGGGACGTTCCATGTTCTGTGGGAGATTTTGTTGCGTCCTTTGGAAAAGAGGCCCCCACGGACTAAGGGTAACCGCACAGGTCGAAAAATATTGTCTGGAGGTTTGAAAGCATCAAGATGAAGATTCTCATTACCGGAAGCACGGGTATGTTAGGGAGTGAGTGCCGGGAGGTTTTCTCCCGGGATCACGAGGTGATTTGTCCTGCCAAGGATGACATGGATATTATAAGCTGGGACGTGGTCATAGAAAAACTCGGGGAGATATCTCCTGACGTGATAATCAACTGCGCGGGATTTACCGATATGAAGGCCTGTGAGACAGAGGACTTTACGGTGAGGAAAATCAACGTGGAAGGTCCGAGGAATCTGGCACAGGCCTCAGCCCGGTTCGGCTGTAAGATGGTCCACATTTCCTGCGGGCATGTGTTTGACGGCAAAAAGGGGATGCCCCAGCCTTACTTTGAAGACGATCCCCCCCATCCCATTTCCGCCTACGGCATCAGTAAGCTGGAGAGTGAAACAGCGGTCAGGGGGAACTCTCCCGATTACATAATCGTCCGTTCCAACTGCCTCTACGGCATTAAGGGGAGGAACCTTGTCAAATCCATTCTGGCTGAGGCTGTCACCAGAAAAAAAAGGCCCTTGCGGGTGCCCGAGGAGCAGTTCGCCTCTCCCACCTGGGCCTACCGCCTTGCCCTGCAGATCAAGACCCTCGTAGAAAAAGAGGGCCGCGGCACCTACCATCTGACCGCAGGCGGCTATTGCAGCCGGCTCGAATTCGCAAGGTATCTCTTAAAGGCCCTGAGGCTGAAGACCCCTGTGGAGCCCTGCGGGCTGAGGGACCTGAACTATCCCTTTGCCGTACCTGCCAACTGCCTTCTGGAAAACAGACTTTCCAAGAAGCACGGGTTGAACGTGATGGTTGATTGGAAAAAAGACCTGAGCAGTTTCCTTCGTAAATACGGCAAACAACTCCTTAAGGAGGCCCGGGCCGCATGAAAATCCTCCTCTCCCTGTTGGGGCTTTCGTACCTGTTATGCCCCTATGACCTTATGCCCGACTTTTTTGTTGGGGTGGGGTGGATCGATGACCTCATAGCCCTGGGTTTCGTCTGGTGGTACATCTATGTGTACAGGAGGAGGCGGTACAGCTACGAGGGCCGTGATCCCAATAACCATGGGGCCTCACAGGAGGCAGACCATGAAAGGTCTGAGGGCAGTCCCCCTGAACAGAACGATCCGTACTCGGTGCTGGGTATTGGAAGAGACGCAACCCCGGGGGAGATAAAGCAGGCCTATCTACGGCTTGCCGGCAAGTACCATCCTGACAAGGTAGTACACCTGGGAGAGGAGTTCAGGGAGCTGGCGGAGATCCGCTTCAAGGAAATACAGGGGGCTTACCAGAAGTTGAAGTCTAAATAGAGCGGCTCAGGACCCCTCCCTCATAGATGGCGGCCTTGGCGCTTCTCGGCTCTTTGCAGTCTCCTATCCTGTGGACTTCATACCCCAGAGATCTGATCTGGCCAAAAAGGGCGTCATCCGGAACAGAGCCTACGGCCAACACCACTGTGGACGCCTCAATAAAGACCTCAGGGCTGCCCTGGGTTGCCACAGCCACACCGTTGTCCTCCACCCTTATGAGCTTCGATTCCGTCCTTATGTCCACCTCGTTCTCTGTAAGCTTCCTCAGGAGAATTCTTCTTGTGATGCTTTCAAGGGAGATCCCAACCCGTGGAAGCATCTCTAATATAACCACCCGGTTCCCGTTCTCAGAGAGGTGAAGGGCCACCTCGCACCCGGTAGGCCCTCCCCCTACCACCACCACGGTCCTGGCAATCCTGGGCTGGCCGCTATCCATTGCCTCCTTAACGGAGATAACAATATCATTTTTAATCCCCTCAACAGGTGGAAAAGATGGTAGGGAGCCCGTGGCAAGGATCACCACATCCGGATCCTGGGCCCTTACCGTGTCTGCCGTTACTTCGCGGTTGAAGTGACACTTGACCCCGAATCTTTCTATCTGCCTTTTCTGAAATCTGATCAGGTTCCGCAGCTCTTTTTTGAAGGCGGTAACGCTCCCCACGATGAGCTGTCCGCCTGCCTGGCCCTCCCTTTCAAAGAGGTGGACATGGTGGCCGCGTCTCGCAGCCACCCATGCCGCGTTCAGGCCGCCGGGACCGGCCCCGATAACCATGACCTTCTTCGGGGTTTTTGCGGGATGAAAGGCCATCTCCTTTTCACGCCCGAGCACGGGATTGACCAGACACTCCACCCGGCCCCTCTTGAATATGGACTCCATGCAGGTATTGCAGGCGATGCAGGTCCTTATGTCGTCCAGCCTGCCCTCCATGGCCTTTTTAGGGAATTCGGGGTCTGCCAGAAGGCCCCTGCCTATGCAGACCAGGTCAGCTTTTCCAGTCCTTACGATACTGTCCGCCACCTTGGGATCGTTTATCCTTCCCACCGCCATTACAGGGAGGTCTAGGG
>DREN01000110.1 GCA_011051075.1 Deltaproteobacteria bacterium
ATTCTGCGGCGCCAGCCTGGTACCCCTTGGCGGACAGAACCCCCTTGAACCGGCGGCATGGGGAAGGCCGGTACTCTACGGCCCATCCATGGAGGATTTCCAGGACGCGAAGGAGCTCTTAGACGGGGCTGACGCTGCTCTGCCGATTGCCACGCCCGAAGAGTTGGGAGAAAAGATCCTCTATCTGTTCGATCATCCTGCGGAGGCCCGCGCCTTCGGGACCAGGGCCAGGGAAGCGGCGCTCAGAAATCAGGGTGCAGCGGAAAGACACGCAAGGGCCATAGAGGGGCTTCTCAAAAAAGGGAAAAGATCTTTCACTTTCCGTCCTTTGCTGCTTTAAGGTGAGCAAACAACGTCTGCTGAAAAACATGCCGGTTATATAACTACAGACATCGTTAAGTGGTTAAGTAGTTGAGTGGTTAAGTGGTTGTTATGATTGATCATACCCATGATTGCCTTGAAAATTGGACACCCAGCATTTGAAAAGCCATAACATCCTGAAATAGTAGAATATATTTTCCTACTCAACCATTTAACCACTCAACTATTCAACGAGGTCTGAACTATTGTCCGAACGAAAACTATGATTTCTTGTTCAGATCAAGGAAGACGATCCCGCCACGGCGGGATTGAGCCTGGCGCAGATATGGGCGAAAAAGACAGTTTTCGTTCAGACACTAACTATACAGGTTGAAAATTATCGAAAGGAGCAGGATCATGAAAAGCTTCAGAAAAGAACTCTGGTTTCAGGTGCCTTCAAGGAGGGCCTTTATAAACATAACGCCCGAGGTGAACCAATGCCTCGAGGAGAGCGGGATAAGAGATGGCCTTGTGCTCGTAAACCCCATGCACATAACAGCGTCGGTGTTTATCAACGACGATGAATCGGGCCTCCACCACGACTACAACCTGTGGCTGGAGAGGCTGGCCCCCCATGAGCCGGTATCCCAGTACAGGCATAACGTTGGAGAGGACAACGCCGATGCTCACATGAAGAGACAGATCATGGGAAGGGAGGTGGTGGTGGCGGTGACACACGGCAAACTGGATTTCGGGACCTGGGAGCAGATCTTCTACGGCGAGTTTGACGGGCGGCGGAGAAAAAGGGTCCTGGTGAAGATCATAGGGGAGTAACCGATCCATGAAAAAGGAAAAGGTTCTCAATAACGGTCCATGGATCATGTCCGTCTCTCCCCGGCTGAGCCCCCCCAGCCTCAAGGATAACACCGCTGATCTGGACCGCCTGGTCAAGGGGATCAGAAAGGAGATGGGGGACGAGCATGTGAAGGTGGACTTCTCCCTTATCAGAGACTTGACCCGGTCCCTGCGGGAGTACCATTATCAGGTGTCCGCGGCCCTTTTTGAGGGATACGGTTGCTGGCATCTCATCGATGTCTTCAAGTCCGGGCCAGGGACCCATATCCACGGTCTGGCCCTTGACCTTGGGAGTTCAACCCTTGTTCTCAGGCTCATTGACCTTGAGACGGGAGAGACCATAGATGAAACCTCGTTTCACAACCCCCAGATCGAGATCGGACCGGACATCCTTACCAGGATACACTTTGCGACCACGGAGGATGGGCTTCTCAAGCTCCAGGATATGTTACTTGAGAGGCTCAACCGGGCTATCCTGGAAATGGCCCAGAAGAACGACCTTGACCCTGTTTCAATAACAGGGATGAGCGTGGCCGGGAACACCACCATGACCCACCTTTTTCTCGGGCTTGACCCCTACTGGATCTGCAGGGAGCCCTATATCCCGGTGATCAACACCCTCGGGATGGTGAAGGCCGGGGACCTGGGCATCAGTATCAATCCAGGCGCCCCGGTTCTGATCTCGCCCAACGTAGGCAGCTACTTCGGTGGTGACCTGGTGGCGGGGATCCTGGCCTCGGGCATGACCCTCCGGGATGAAACCGCCTTCCTGGTGGACGTGGGAACCAACGCCGAGGTGGTCATAGGAAACAGGGACTGGCTCATGGCCTGCGCAGGGGCCGCTGGCCCTGCCCTGGAGGGGGGGGTTGCAGGCATGGGGATGATGGCCGGGCCAGGGGTGATCGACAAGGTGGTCATAGATCCTGATACGCTCGAGTTTCAGATAAGGGCCATTCAGGGTGAGACGTTCGATCAGATGGATAATGCACAGGGACCCGTGGGGATCTGCGGTTCGGGCCTCATAGACCTTGCTGCACAGCTATTCCTGGCGGGCATGATAGATCTCAGGGCCAGGTTCGTGCCGGAGAGGTGCGGGGATCGCCTGAGGAATATGGACGGGATCATGCACCTGATAGTTGTCCCTGCCGAGGATTCAGGAACCGGTGCCCCCCTGACCCTGAGCCAGACCGACATCGAGGGGCTTATACGCTCAAAGGCCGCCATGTACACCATCCTGACCACCATCGCCAACACGGTCAACATCTCCCTCGGGGAGATCGAGAGGTTCTACGTTGCAGGGACCTTCGGATCCTACATTGACCCCCGCTCGGCCATAACCATCGGGATGATACCCGACCTCCCCCTTGAGACCTACGTTTCCCTGGGAAACACCTCTCTTGAGGGGGCGGCAACGGCCCTGCTCAAGTCTGATCTCCGGCAGGAGCTCTTCCGCATACGGGACCGGATCACCTATCTGGAACTCAACGTAAACCAGGAGTTCATGAACCTCTTCAGCGCGGCCAAGTTCATTCCCCACACGGACAGGTCACTTTTCCCCTCTGTGAGGGAATGGAGATCACCTAAAACCCAAGGTTAAGGCAGGTATCACCGATGATCAGAGGCTGGCCAGGCGTCCTTCTCCTTGTTCTTATCCTCGGGCTGTGCTTCTACCTCTTCTACCCCAGGATAGAGGGTTTTTTCGTCTTCTATCCCGATCGTGTGATCGAGGCCGTCCCCTCGGACGTGGGTCTGGAATACGAGGACGTATCCTTTGTGGCCCCGGACGGGACCCGGCTCCACGGGTGGTTCTTTCCCCTGCCCGGCAACGGGCCGGTCATGCTCTTCTCCCACGGGAACGCCGGAAACATCTCCCATCGCCTGGATAATATCCGACTGCTGCTGGATAGGGGCATCCAGGTCTTTATCTACGACTACAGGGGATACGGGAGGAGCAGGGGGAGGCCTTCGGAAAAGGGAATATATATGGACGGGCTGGCAGCCTACGATTACCTGGTGAACAGGAGGGGGATCGACCCTGACAGGATCACTCCCTTTGGACGGTCCCTGGGAGCAGCCGTTGCCCTGGAGACCGCCCTGAGAAGGGATGTACGCTCCCTCATTATGGAGAGCGCCTTTACCTCCACCAGGGGGATGGCAAAGGGGATGTTTCCCTTTCAGCTACTATGGCCCCTGCTGCCCCGGCACTACGACAACCTGAAGAAGATCAGGAAGATAGACGTGCCCAAGCTCATTATCCACGGTGAACAGGACGAAATCGTGCCCTTCTCCATGGGGCAAAACCTCCATGAAGCGGCCCGCGGCCCCAAGGACTTCCTTGCCATAAGGGGGGCCGGGCATAACGATACCTACGTTGTGGGGGGAAAGAGGTACCTTCAAGCCATCTCAGACTTCGTGAAAAACCAGCAATAAAGCCCCCCAGGCAGGGAATTTCGGGGACAGGGATATGCCCTATTTGGCGTAGCTGTGGAGCCCGGCAAGGTAGTTGACTCCGAAATATGTAAAGAGGACGCAGGCAAAACCGATAATCGAGAGGATGGCGATCCTCTTTCCCCTCCAGCCCCTTACCAGGCGTGAATGGATCACCGAGGCGTAGATGAGCCAGGTAATGAGGGACCAGGTCTCCTTGGGGTCCCAGCTCCAGTAGGTTCCCCATGCTGAATGGGCCCACACGGCCCCCGTGATAATACCCAGGGTGAGCATGAGAAAGCCCACCACGATCATCTGATAGTTCAGTTCATCAAGGATGCCCTTACCGGGTATGAGCTTCAGAAAAATCCCCCTTCGTTCCTCCCTGTCCAGGCGCTTCAGCAGGTACATGAGGCTGAGGCCGAAGGAGAGGGCAAAGGAGGCGTACCCGAAGAAGCAGGTGATCACGTGGGTGATGAGCCAGTTGCTCTTGAGGGCGGGTATGAGGGGCTGGATCTTGCTGCTTATATCAGGCGAAAAAGAGGCGTAGGCCATGGCCAGAAAGGCCAGGGGGGTAACAAAGGTCCCGAAGGTCCTGTTCCTGGTCCTCCATTCAACAATCAGGTAGAGAAGCATCAGGGTCCATGCGAAAAAGATCAAGGATTCGTATAGGTTGGAAAAGGGGGCGTGCCCGGCTCCCACCTGGTAGGACTCCACCCACCTCAAGATAATTCCCGCGGTCTGAGCGGCAAAGCCCAAAAGGGAGGCAACGGTGCCCAGGCGTCCAAGGACCTCCCGGCCCATGACCATGCTGAGGAGGTAGAACATGAAGGCGATAAAATAGACAAAGGTCGTGTAGCTCAGGATAACGGAGTTGATCATATCTTAGCCCTTTTTCCTTAATAGCAGATCTTTCAGGTCATCTACCAGGCCCTCGACCTCCCTCTGAAGGCCCACCGGGTTCTTGTTGCTCATCCCTGCGACGCTGATCTCCATGCCTTTACCGGTCTCCCTGAGGCGGACCCAGATCCTTTTGTGTGACAGAAAAAAAGTGATAAACAGGCCCGCAATCATGAGAAAACAACCTGCCCAGACTACCGGGACGCCAGGGTCCCTGTTGGCCTGGAGTCCGGTATAGTACCTGGTCTCCAGGGCCTCCAGGTAGAAGGTGTAGGGTTTGAAGCCGGCAGGGTCAAATTTGGGAGATTTCCGCATAGGTTCGGGAAGCATCTTTCTGACCATTTCCCAATGCTTGAACACCCAGAACTCCACGGGCCTCCCCTGGTCGGGCTTAACCGAGATGAGCACGGCCGGCCCCATGTTCATGATGTCCCCCCTCATATCGACCACCTGGAAGGTGCCCCCGCCTCCGGGCAAAGGAACGGGCTTTCCCTGCTCCACATCCATATGGGTGGCGCCAGAGCCGGCACTGCCTGATGATACGTTCAGGTGCACCCTTTTCCCAGGGGCCTTTCCATAGTTCGCCTGGTAAAAGGTGACCCCCATGAACTCCACGGGGTGGTTGACCAGGACGGACTTTTCGGCCACGACCTTTCCATCCACTAAAAAGCTCAGGTCGGAGCGGTACTCCTTGGGGGAACCGTTATCGTAGAACTCCACGTTGAACCTGTTGCACCGTACCTGAAACCCCAGCTTCAGGGGCTCCATGGTTCTCCTGAGCCTTACCGTACCGGTCTGCTCACCCTCAAGGATATTCACATAGGCGTCAAACCCGAAAAAAGATCCCACCAGAGATCCCGCCAGTATAAGGAGGACACTCGTGTGGACGAGATAAACGCCGAAAAGCGAATACCCTCCCCTTTCCCCGTAAAAGAAGTGCCCCGTTCCAGCCTCTTTTTTCCTGAGTTTCCTGTAGCGGGACCCCAGGAGCCTGTTCACCCCGGCCACCATCTCATCCCTCCGGCCCCGGGCCAGAAAGGTCTGTGCGGGAGGCAGGTGTTCAAAGGGCCTTTTCCTGTCCGGTTCGGGCCGGGCAGTAAAGCGCCTCCAGGTGCCTGCGAACCTGTCAAGGGAGCAGACGATCAGGTTCATGGCAAGAAAGCCGATAAGGACCCTGAACCACAGGGATTGGTACATATTAAAAAAGTCAAGGGCCGTGAAGATCCGGAGCATTGCCGGGCTGAGATCCCTGGCAAACTCGGCTGCCCCCTCCTGCTGTGGGATAAGGGTTCCAACTATGGAAACCAGGGCCAGTATGATCAAGAGCACAAAGGTAAGCTTCACAGAGCTGAAAAAGCCCCAGATAACACTCGGTCTGCCCTGGGATTTTGATTTTGTCATATACACGGCCTTTATCCGCGCAGGGTCTTTCCCGCGGCTATATCAGGAAAATGGGCTTTTGCGGTCCTGCTGAAGGTATCAGCGGTCTATAACACAGATATCCCTGGACCCGCAATGCCAAATTTGGCTCCAGCTCTGAAGCACATTCTGACATTTGTGGACATATCATACAGTTTTAATGGCGGGAAAATATCTTTTTTCGGAAAAAGATATACAGGCTGAAAAGACTTTGATTTGATAGGTGTAGCGCTGGATTATTTTAGAAGGAGGTGCGACGCTATGCTTGAAGGAGTGTCACCGCCGACGGGTACGGGACCCATGAGTGGCGGTGACAAGTTACCAGGAAATCGCGCCATGTTTGGATTTCTGATAAGCCCCTTTGCAAAACAAATTTGCATGAACGGCGCAATTTAGGCGCTCGTCACCGATGGGGTATTGAAGCTGATATCCTTGTTGAGAAACGCCACGGCTACCAGTATGAACATGTCTTCTCATATAACTGGACCGCTATGAGAGGATTCCATTATCTGATGCGATTAGGACACTTTATCAACGTCTTAAACACTTATCCTGAATGTCTTGTAAAAATTGTGCATGAATTTGGTGTGCGCGGATTTATCAAATTCATTCGTGACACCTTAACCGGTCGATGGTTAGACCCCCAAGCTGATTTTTAGCGCGATTTTGCGCCAGGTGAGGCTATCAAGATGAAAAAGTACGCCGTGACCTACGACAGACCAACTTCCAGGTCATTCGTGCTTCAGGGCTGCGGGGAAGAAAATAGTATTGCCCGCCCATGGAAATCGTGCTATAGATAGAAAGCTTTTCGATCATTCGGGGCCCATGGGATATGTAACAACCCCTGCTTGCCTTTATCTTGAGCAGCGAACACGAATAAAAATATGACCCGGCCTGTCCGGGTTAAAGATATGACCCGCTATAATGTTACTCCTTAAAATTGCCGCATTTTCATTTGGTTATGCCTTAGTCCAGTTCTTTGATCCATCAAAGGCCTTTGCCTGGGGTCCCGGTGTTCACACCGCCATGGCCCTTGGTTCCCTTGATTCAGCCGCTTTTCTGCTCCCAGCCATCGCACGGGTGATCACCTCCTTTCCCCTGGAGTATATATACGGCTCCCTTTCAGCGGATTTCTTTATCGGAAAGGGGAAAAGACAACGTTCAAAAACTCCCCATGACTGGGAGGGGGGTTTTAGATTTTTAAGCCAGGCCGTTGATGAGCGTGAAACCGCATACGCCCTCGGATTTCTTTCACACCTGGCAGCCGACGTGGTGGCCCATAACTTCTTTATCCCTAATATGCTCACCGCATACCCGGGCAGAGGGAGGATGGGTCACCTGTTCTGGGAGATCAGGGCCGACTATCTGATCGGACCGGATTATACGAGAATCGCCAAGGGAGTGCTCCAGATGGACCATCAGGTATGCGATGACCTCCTGAAGATCGTTGCAGGGAGGAGGAAAAAGGGATTCAGGGCAAAGAAACGCTTTTTTGCCGAGACTGTCAGGTTTTCAGGTCACCTTCATACTACCCACGATCTCTTTTTCGGAGGAACGGGAGGCCGCTGGCGGCATTTCCACGGATATCTTGCCTTTATGGTTGACCTTTCCCAAAACCTGGCCAACCATCTCATGAAACATCCCGAATCATCCCCATGTCTTGCCCAGGATCCCATGGGTAGACGGAACCTGCTTCTGGCCAAAAGGAAGAGCGCCTTTTCCAGACTGCGCCGCATGCCCCGGCCTGTTCAGAGGTTCGACGTGGATAACGACCTCCTATGCCTCTGAGGTTTCAGTAACAAGTCCCGGTCTTTCATATTCCCGGAAAAACAGGTGATCATCCCGTTGAACGTTATTAGAATCCTTCCAGAACAGGTGGCCTCCCAGATCGCGGCAGGGGAGGCGGTGGACCGCCCTGCCTCCGTGGTAAGGGAGCTTATGGATAACAGCATTGACGCGGGAGCGGATCGCATCACCATCAGGATTGAAGAGGGAGGCAAGAGGCGGATCAGGGTCAGTGATAACGGAAGCGGCATGTCAAAGGACGATCTTCTCCTTTGCGTTGAGAGGCACGCCACAAGCAAGATCGAGACGGCGTCCGACCTTTTGAGGGTACGCAGCTTGGGCTTCCGTGGAGAGGCCCTTTCGAGCATGGCCGCCGTCTCCCGCATGGGGATCACCTCCCTGCTCAGAGGTCAGTTAACCGGCCACAGGCTCAAGATACGGGGTGGTAAACTACTGGCCGTCGAGGAGACCGGGGCCCCCCCGGGCACCACCGTTGATATACGGGACCTCTTTTTTAATATACCAGCAAGACGGAAGTTTCTTCGCGCTGCCCGGACCGAGACAGATCATATTGTAGACGTAGTCTCCCGATCCGCCATGCCCTTTTCCAACGTGGCCTTCAGGCTGGAGGACGGCCCAAGAAAAATCTTGAGCTTACCGGCCTCTGAAGAGACCCTGGTCCGTATATCGGGACTTATGGGTCGCAGGGTGAGTGAATCCGTCATGGAGGGAGAAGAACAAGATGAGGGGCTCTCCATCAGGGTTTACGCTGCCCCCCCGGACCTTGCAAGGAGCAGGGGAGATCGCATCTTTATCTACGTGAATGGGAGGAACATACGGGACAGGCTGGTGACAAAGGCGATCTTGGAAGGTTATGGCAGGCGCCTCATGAAGGGGCGATACCCCCAGATAGTCCTCTTTATCCATATGGATCCCCTTAAGATCGACGTGAATGTGCACCCTGCCAAACAGGAAGTTCGGTTTCGTGAACACAGAAGGGTGTTTCAGACCGTAACCCGTGCGGTTGAAAAGGTACTGTCCCGTTCGCCCCACCCCTTTTCGAGAATGCAACCTGTGGCAGGGGAAATCTCTCTTGAAGCAGGGGAC
>DREN01000055.1 GCA_011051075.1 Deltaproteobacteria bacterium
CTATCTGGGATACTACCGTCACCAGTATGGGCTGGATTACACCACCCTGCGCTACGCCAATGTTTACGGCCCGCGCCAGGCGCCCCACGGAGAGGCGGGGGTGGTGGCCATCTTCATGAACAACCTGATAAAAGAAAGACAGTCCACCCTCAATTTCTTTGAGGGAGAGGAAAGGGGCATGGTGCGTGACTACTGTTTTGTGGGGGATATTGTCAGGGCGAACCTCCTTGCCCTTGACAGGGGGTCAGGGGACTTTCTCAACATCGGCACCGGCGTCGGAACAAGGACCCTGGATCTGTACGAGATTATTTTTGAGGAATTCAAAAAGGTTAGACCTGAACTCCCGGAAAACCTGACCACGGTGAGAACACAGATAGCCAGGCCCGGCGACCTGAAAAGGAGCTGCCTTATGGTTGAAAAGGCCCGTCGCGTCTTAGGGTGGGTCCCTGAAACAGGCCTGAGGGAAGGGATCCGCCAGACCCTCATGTGGCGTCTGAATAGAGGTAACTCCCCACAGTGACACCCTTTTCTTGTTCAGAAGTTCAACGTTTTTTCATCTCTCCCCTTGACATTTGAAAGGTCGATATTACTTTTCTGTGCAACATCGAGATGCCCTGTGCATTTTTTTCATCAAGGGCTCCTTAAACAAGATCTTTCCATGTTTTCACAATAACCTCTGCCGCAGGGAAAATCCGCCCCTCCTGTTTTCCAGCAGGGGTCTTTCTCCTCGGTCTGTTTTTTATGGGGATCTGCCTGCCCAAAGGCGAGGGATGTGAAGATAATCTTTGCTTTTCAAATTCTGTTCAGGGGAGGTGAGGCCAGGACTTTTTCAAAACCGGATTCAGGTCAGTTAAGGAATAAATATATTTTGAGAGGAGATGAACAAGATGAAAATAAGACCATTGCATGATCGAGTTATTGTAAAGAGGGTAGAAGAGGAAGAAAAGACAAAGGGAGGCATTATCATTCCTGATACGGCAAAGGAAAAACCCGTCGAAGGGGAGGTTGTTGCGGTTGGTGACGGCAAGCTGGCCGATGATGGTAAAAAGATCCCCCTTGAGGTCAAGGCCGGAGACAAGGTTCTTTTCGGAAAGTACGCCGGTACCGAGATCCAGATCGATGGTGAAGAGAACCTTATTATGCGGGAAGACGACATAATTGCCATCGTGGAATAAATGAGAGAGGAGCTGTTTACAGTTGACGTAGAATAAACAAGCCAAAAGGGAGGAAACATTAATATGGCAAAAGAGATCAAGTATGACATCAAGGCCCGGGAATCCATGCTGAACGGGGTTGACACCCTCGCCAACGCCGTAAAGGTGACGCTGGGACCCAAGGGGAGAAACGTAATCCTGGACAAGTCTTTTGGCGCTCCCAATATCACCAAGGACGGTGTCACGGTTGCCAAGGAGATAGAATTAGAAGACAAGTTTGAGAACATGGGTGCCCAGATGGTCAAAGAGGTGGCGTCCAAGACCTCGGACGTGGCAGGCGACGGAACCACCACCGCCACCCTCCTAGCCCAGGCCATCTACAGGGAAGGCTCCAAACTGGTCGCCGCGGGCGTGAATCCCATGGCCATCAAGAGGGGCATTGAAAAGGCGGTGGAGACTGCCGTGGACGAACTGAAGGCGATCTCCAAGCCCACCAAGGATCAGGAAGAGATCGCCCAGGTGGGAACCATCTCGGCAAACAACGACAGTACCATCGGGAACATCATTGCCGAGGCCATGAACAAGGTGGGCAAAGAGGGCGTAATAACGGTGGAAGAGGCCAAGAGCATGGATACCACCCTGGAGGTGGTGGAAGGGATGCAGTTTGACCGCGGATACCTCTCCCCCTACTTTGTGACCGACGCCGAAAAGATGGAGACCAATCTCAGCGAGGCCTACGTGCTCCTTAACGAAAAGAAGATCAGCTCCATGAAGGACCTGGTCCCCATACTGGAGCAGATCGCCAAGATGGGCAAACCCCTCCTCATTATCGCCGAAGATGTGGAAGGCGAGGCCCTGGCCACCCTCGTGGTGAACAGGCTGAGGGGCACACTCCAGGTGGCGGCGGTCAAGGCCCCCGGCTTTGGTGACAGGAGAAAGGCCATGCTGGAGGATATCGCCATACTCACCGGGGGCAGGGTGATTTCTGAAGACCTGGGGCTCAAACTGGAGAACATTACCCTTAACGATCTGGGGACCGCCAAGACCATCCGCATCGACAAGGACAACACCACCACCTTGGTTGGCGGCGACTCGCGGGCAGACCTGGAGGGACGGGTAAAGCAGCTTAGTCCCCTGAGTGATGAGACCACCTCCGATTATGACCGCGAGAAACTCCAGGAAAGGCTGGCCAAGCTCATCGGCGGTGTGGCCGTGATCAACGTGGGCGCCGCCACCGAGATCGAGATGAAGGAGAAAAAGGCCAGGGTGGAGGACGCCCTGAACGCCACACGGGCCGCAGTGGAAGAGGGTATAGTCCCGGGCGGCGGTGTTGCCCTGGTCCGAACCATTCCGGCCATCAGTAAGCTGGACCTTGACGGCGAAGAACAGGCGGGGGTCAACCTTGTGTTGAGGGCCCTTGAAGAGCCGATCCGCCAGATAGTCAACAACGCAGGCGAAGAGGGCTCCGTGGTGGTTGAGAAGGTTAAGGGCGAAAAGGATGCCTTTGGCTATAACGCGGAAACGGGCAAGTACGAAGACCTGATGAAGGCGGGTATCATCGATCCCACCAAGGTGACCAGGTTCGCCCTGCAGAACGCCGCTTCGGTGTCTTCCCTGCTCCTGACCACCGAGGCCATGATAGCGGAGAAGCCGGAAGAGAAGTCCGACATGCCTGCCATGCCTCCTGGAGGCGGCATGGGCGGTATGGGCGGTATGGGCGGCATGATGTAAGAAGCGCCCGTGAGGGGGATTCCGAGCCCCTCGATATGTGAGCTTGACACACGGGAGACCGTATCCCCGGGGTGAATAAATGGCCCCGGGGGGCGGTCTCTTTTTTTTGGCGGCCTGTCCGGGGGGAATTTGGGGATTCAAGTGGGAAACAGGTGGCTTTTTCGCGCCCTTTCTGTTAGGGGATACCTACCAGATCCTGCCGGAGGAATGAAGATGACGGAGAGTGAAAAGAATATACTGGTTACGGGGGCCGCAGGGTTCATAGGGTTTCACCTGTCCAAGAGGCTTCTTGAGACCGGGTATGCCGTGATCGGGGTGGATAACCTGAACCCCTACTACGACGTGAACCTGAAGCGCGCCAGGCTGGACATCTTGAAGGCCCACGGGGATTTTGCCTTTTACCACCTGGATATCCATGACCTTCCCGGCCTCAGACAGGTCTTCAGGGAGCGATCCGTGTCAAGGGTCTGCAACCTGGCGGCCCAGGCAGGTGTGAGATACTCCCTGAAGGATCCCTTCTCGTACCAGAAGAGCAACGTGGAGGGGTTTCTGAACCTCCTTGAGCTTGCCAGGGAGTACGGGGTTGACAATTTTGTATACGCCTCCTCCTCCTCTGTTTACGGCAAGAACAAAAAGATCCCCTACGGGGTCCAGGACAGGGTGGACAACCCCATCTCCCTTTACGCAGCCACAAAAAAGGCCAACGAACTCATGGCCCACGCCTACAGCCATCTCTTTGAGATCCCATGCACGGGCCTCAGGTACTTTACGGTTTACGGGCCGTGGGGCCGGCCCGACATGGCCCTCTTTCTCTTTACAGACGCCATACTTAACCACAGGCCCATAAAGGTGTATAACTACGGGAAGATGAGGAGGGACTTCACCTATATCGACGATATCGTGGACGGCACCATTAAGGCCATTGAAAGGCCTGCCCCCTATGAGATCTTCAACCTGGGCAACTCCGATTCAGTGGGGCTGATGGATTTTATCCGGACCATAGAAGAGGAACTGGGCCAGGAGGCGGAGAAAGAGATGCTCCCCCTTCAGCCAGGGGACGTGCCAGAGACGGTGGCCGACATAGAGAGGTCCAGGGAGATCCTGGGGTTCAGTCCCGGCACACCGCTCAGAGAGGGGATCAGGAGGTTCATGGCATGGTACCGGGAGTACTACCGGATTGATGCCTGATCAGAATAGCCTGGCCATGAGGGGTATGGCGATAAAGGCCCCTAATGAACTCCCCATATTGGTCAGGACCACAATGAGAAGTATGCGGGTGATCTTGTTCTTCCAGAATCCTTTTACAGAGCTGATATCTTCGGGCAGGCTTTCAAAGTCCCTGACCTTGGGCTTGCGCAAGAACACCTCCACCAGCCCGGCCACCCACCCGGCCGCGATCATGGGGTTGAGCGACGTTATGGGAGATGCCGCCATGGCCGTGAGGATGGTGATGGGATGAGCCAGGGCAGCAAGAGCGCCCATACCCGCAAAGATCCCGTTGGCCGCCACCCACCACTTGACCATATCCTTCCCGGCCTCGGCCCCTGCCATAAAGAATCCGAGCACGATCAGGGCCGCTACCAGCACCGGGATGCCCCATTTCAGGACGTCCGTGAGTTTCCCCCTGGGGGGGAGAACCTCAAGAGCCTCCACGTCCACCGGCTTATCCCAGGACCTCTGGATACCGGGCACATGCCCGGCCCCAACCACTGCTACGATCTTTTTCCCGGGGGCCGTCCTTATCTTTGCCGCCAGGTACTGATCCCTTTCATCTATCAGCACCTTGCGCAGTTCAGGGAGGGCGTCGCCGATTTCCGCCAACAGGGTTTCCAGCACGTCCTTCTCCTTCATCTTTTCGATATCGGCCTTTTCAATATGGTCCACCTCACCCACGGAGGTGAGCAACTGGGTCAGGAGCTTTATCTTGGTCCAGAGGCCCATGAGGCGCCATGTCCTTGAGAGGGTGGTCCGTATGTCCCTGTCCGCCAGGTGTATCCGGGCCCCGGTCTCCTCTGCAGCCTTTACGGCCCTTCGCATCTCTTCACCGGGTTTGATCCCTAATTTCTTGCCTATCTTCTTCTGAAAGGCCGCTAACATGAGGTTGGAAAGGAGGAGAAATGCCTTTTTTTCCCTTATGACCTTTATGAGATCCGTGTCCTTCCACCGGTTCTCCTGGGTCATGGCCTTGTACCTTGACTCGCAGAGTTCCACGCAGACCGTGTCGGGTTTTTCCTCTTCGATCACCTCCGCCACCAGATCGGCGCTTTCCTGGGATACGTGTGCCGTGCCAAGGAGGATTATCTCCCTGTCTTCCACCCTGAGACGATGCCTGTTGTCGCTGTTGACCATATACGCTCCTGATCCGGGTAAAGCCCAATACCCAATACCCAATCATCACAGGTTCCGGCTATTACCACAAACGATAGGCCTTTTAAAGGGATTTCGATTTCTGTCTTGACCTGAAGGCCCATGTGTGATGGAAATATGCCGCCACAACACCGCCTCTGGATGAGGGACTCTGTATGAAAACCACAACACCCCTTTCAAGACATGTTCCCTGGTTCGCGGGAATTTTCGTCCTGGCGATCCTGGCCCTCTCGGTTTCCGGGTGCACGGTCTCCACGTCTCCGGCTGGGATGCAGAGGGCCCTGGTAAACGGGGCAGACCCTGTCTTTGATAAACGGTTCCACGACCTTACCTTTGACGACATAGACACCAGCGGTCTCTGGATCGAGAGGGGGATGCTCCTGGGCCGGGGCAATCTGGTCATCCACAACAACACCTTTTCCGACCTGGTGGATGATACGAGAAATGCGGTGGTCAACATATACACCACCCGCGTGGAGGAGAGGAAGGTGAACTTCGGCCTCTCTCCAAACGATATCCTGCCATTTCGGATCCCCGTTATCTCGGACATCTTTGACATCATCCCCTTCAAGGTCCCCATACCCTACAGGGCGGAGGGGTTCAGCCTGGGCTCGGGCTTTATAATAAGTGAGCAGGGCTATATACTCACCAACGCCCATGTGATAAATAACGCCACCGATATCAGGGTCTTTCTCTCCGAGAAACAGAGGGACTACCCGGCCAAGATCGTGGGAGCGGACCGTTTGACTGATACGGCCCTCATAAAGATAGAGCCGGATCACTTCCTGTCGGTGGTCCCCCTGGGCAACTCGGACAAACTGCGGGTGGGGGAGATGGTGCTGGCCATGGGAAATCCCTTTGGCCTGAGGCATTCTGCAACATCGGGTATCGTGAGCGCAACGGAGAGGGTCTCTCCAGGCCTTAACCGGACACTGGTGGATTTTATTCAGACCGATTCGGCCATTAACCCGGGGAGCAGCGGGGGGCCCCTCCTCAACCTCTACGGAGAGGTGGTGGGGATCAATACGGCCATGGTGTCCCATGCCCAGTCCATAGGTTTTGCCATCCCCATCAATACGGTGAAGGAGGTTATCCCCATGCTGGTCCTGGGACAGCCTGAGCGGGGTTGGTTCGGCGTAAAGGCCGTTCCCCTGACCCCCCAAAAGGCCGCTGAGCTCAGATACCCGGAGGTGGGGGGCATCCTGGTCCTTGAGGTGGAAAAGGGGAGTCCTGCGGAGGAGGGGGGCGTCAGGCCGGGGGATATCATAGTGGAGCTTGACGGCCTGCCCCTCACGCACTTTGTCCTCTTCAGGAGAAAACTGATCGGTCTTATCCCCGGGCAGAAGATCCAGATAAAGGTCTACAGGGAGGGGAAGACCCTGGAGATAACCAGCGTCCTGGGCAAGGCCCCCTCAGGGAAGTGACCGGGACCCGAAAAACACAACCCCTGAACATCTGAACCTTGAACCCCAACTACGGAGACCTTGCCCCCATGCGCAGTCGAAAACTTCATAGAGCCCTTCTGATCGCTCTCATCCTCCTGTCCGCCTTCCTGGCATACCCCTCAGCCCCACAGGCCGCAACGGTCCGCGTGGAGGTTGTCCGGCCCAGGAGCACGTATCCCGCCGGGGCCTCCTACCCGGTGGAGTTTCTGGTACGGGTTGATAAATCCTGGTACATCCATGGCACGGGAGCCGGAAAGGAAGGGCTTATCCCTACCCGCCTCAATTTCGACGATTCCCCTGGAGTGAAGGTGGAGGAGATAAGGTTCCCGGCCCCTGAGAAGAAGCGATTTCCCTATGCCAAGACTTCGGTGGAGGTGTTGTCCGGTGAATTCCGGGTAAGGGGCACCATCGTGGTTAGCAGTGAAGCGGGGCCGGGGGAACGTTCTCTCAAGGGCACCCTTTCTTTTCAGGCATGCTCCGACACCTCCTGCCTTCCGCCTGCAAAGGTCCCGGTCGTTCTCTCCCTGAACATCACCTCACCTGCCCCCGGCCCAGGGACGGAAAGACCGCCTATTCTTGGAAAAGGCGACGCTCCTGCGGCGCCTGTGGTCGGTGCGGGCGCGGGCCTGTGGCTCACCCTCCTTGGCATATTCCTTGGAGGCCTAGCCCTCAATCTGACCCCGTGCATCTATCCCCTTATCCCCATCACGGTCTCCTATTTCGGGGGAAGAGGCCAAAAGTTCGGGGCCAGGACCGTGGTCCACGGGCTCCTCTACATCCTGGGCCTCGCCTTTACCAACTCCATCCTGGGCCTTTTTGCAAGCCTCTCAGGCGCCATGTTAGGCACCGTTCTCCAGAACCCGGTTGTTCTCCTCGTGGTGGCCGGAATCCTGGTGGGCCTGGCCACAAGCTTCTTCGGCCTGTGGGAGCTCCGGATCCCGTCGGGGATCACGGCCATGGCATCAAAGAACTTCGGCGGCTATTTCGGGACCTTTTTCATGGGCCTCACCCTCGGCATTGTGGCGGCCCCCTGCCTGGGCCCGTTTATCCTGGGACTCCTGACCTATGTGGGCCAGAAGGGAGATCCCTTCTTAGGCTTTCTCTACTTCTTTGTCCTCAGCATCGGCATGGGGCTTCCCCTCGCACTGCTGGCGGTTTTTTCAGGCGCCATTGAAAAACTCCCCGTGTCGGGCCAGTGGATGGAATGGATAAGAAAGGTCCTGGGGTGGGTCCTGGTGGGCATGGCGGGTTACCTGATCCAGCCCCTCTTGCCGGGTCCTTCCCAGCGGATCATCCTCTTTTCCATCATAGGCGTGGCAGCCGGGCTTCATCTCGGATGGTTGGACAGGAGTGGCGTGGATTCCCGCGTCTTTTCAGCGGTCAGGAAGGGGGCGGGCGTGATCCTGATCGCGGGGGCGATTGCCTTCTACTTTCTCACACCCACACACGTGGAAGGTGTGCGCTGGATCCCCTACTCCGAAGGCATCCTGACACGGGCGGCAGGAGAAAAAAGACCGGTGATGCTCGATTTCTACGCGGACTGGTGCGGTCCGTGCAGGGCCATGGAAGAAAATGTGTTTACCTTACCCGAGGTGGTGAAGCTGGGCAGAAACTTCATGACCGTTCGCGTTGATCTGACAAAACGCCGTCCCTATCAGGATCTCCTCCTCAAACGCTTCCAGGTCCGGGGTGTCCCCACCATCCTGTTCCTGGACAGAGGGGGGGTTGAACAGAGGAGTCTGAGGATAGAATCCTACCTTGGGCGAACAGAGGTACTCGGGAGGATGAAGGAGGCGATCCGGCTGGATTCGCGGCGGGGATCCGGCCCCGGGTAAGGATTTCCTCCGGGGCTATGACAAAAAGAGAAAGCAGGGAACTGATGTGGGCTGATGCGGCTTCGGCGCCGAGGGCTTTTGTGGCGAGGTAATGGATTGTCGTTATTGTTGTAGCGCAGACATATCCGATAATTTCCGATCGCTCCACCTTTGACAAAAGGTATGACGCCGCGTCTGAGAATGGCTCTCTGTCCAGAAGAAGGTCGAGGATCACGTTGGTGTCAAAGAGAACTTTCATAAATATTTC
>DREN01000078.1 GCA_011051075.1 Deltaproteobacteria bacterium
GAGTCTCGGTTGGAGCATGTACGGGTTCCTGCCTGCTCCGAAGCTGTAATCCAACCAAGGGGGCGTTCCATGTCGTGATGGAATGTTTTGTTGCGTCCTTTGGAAAAGAGGCCCCCACGGACTTAAGCTAACCGCACAGGTCGAACTTTTTTTTTGACTATCATCCCCTGTCCGACTATACTTCCGTGTCAGGGTAACCCAACATGGAAAAACAGCACAGCACCACTTTGTTCCTGGTTTTTTTTATCTGCTCCCTGGTCCTTTTCCTGAGGCTCCTGTGGAGCTATGTCTCGGCCATTGTGCTGGCCCTCCTCCTTGCCAGTGTCTTTTTTCCCCTCTACTCTCGATTCAAGAGGCTGTTAAGGGAGCGGGAACTGTTAGCATCCCTGGGCATGACCCTGTTCATACTGGTAATACTGGTCATCCCCGTGGGATGGTTCATAGGGACACTGTCCAACGAGGCCCTTGACTTCTACCAGCGGACCAGCAGCGAGGTCTCGATGCAGAAGATCAAGGACATCATAGAGAATGATCCTGTATGGGCCGAACGTCTCAAGAAGCTGAGCAAACTCTCCGGCCTGACCATTACCCCTGAGACGGTTGACGAACTGGCCGATTCAATAGGCAGGAAGGTGGGTCTTTTTCTCTACAATCAGATCAAATCAATGGCCTCCAATCTCTTTAGTTTCCTCATTCACTTCTTTCTCATGATGATGACCATCTTCTATCTTTTCAAGGATAGCCTGCGGCTCAAGGACTACCTGGTCCAGTTGATGCCGGTCCCCAGGGAACAGCTTGAAAAGGTGATTAACAAGTTCCAGGAGATGGGAAGCGCCATTATTGTGGGCAACGGTATTTCAGGGATTATCCAGGGAGTATTAGGGGGTTTGGGCTTTTTCTTTTTCGGCCTGGGCTCTCCGTTTCTCTGGGGAACGGTCATAAGCTTCATGGCCTTTCTGCCCATCATAGGGGCCAGCGCGGTCTTTATCCCCACCGCTGTCATTATCGCTATCACAGGGGATACCGGGCTTGCCGTAGGCTACCTGATCTACAACCTGGCCTACAGCTCCATTGTGGAGTACCTGATCAAGCCCAAGATGATCGGCAAGGGGATGCAGATGAACTCTCTCCTGGTGTTCATCGGTATCCTGGGGGGCCTGAAACTCTTCGGTATCCTCGGAATCATCTACGGCCCCCTTATCATGACCATATTTCTCACGTTAGCCGAAATATACAGACTCGAGTATAAGAAAGACGCCGTCCAAGATCGTGCGGGCTATCTGGACGCCGTTGACCATTAAGGAGGATGAAAATGGACCCCGACAAAATTCTTAGAGGGAAAAGAATCCTTATCGTTGACGATGAAGAGGACGTCCTCGATTTTCTCACCGAACTCCTTGAGGAATGTAAAATCGACAGGGCCTCAACCTTTGAGGAGGGAAAAAACCTCCTCGAATCCAACTACTATGACGCGGCGGTCCTGGATATCATGGGTGTCAAAGGATATGAGCTCTTAGAGATAGCAAACGGAAGGAAGATCCCCGCCCTCATGCTTACGGCCCACGCCCTGTCCCGCGACAACCTGAAAAAGTCGTTTCAGAAAGGGGCGTCGTACTACGTTCCCAAAGATGAGATCGGCAGGGTAAACCTGTTCCTGGCAGATATCCTTGATGCCATAGACAAGGAGAAGAACGTTTTTGCAAGATGGTACGAGAGGCTGAGCGGATTCTGTGACAGGAGGTTCGGCCCTGACTGGAAAGATGACGATCCTGAGTTCTGGGATTCCCTGATAAAGTATTAGCGCATATGGATGCCGGATTTTCACCAGCATCCAGTCCCGCCCGTGGCGGGACCAGTATCCAGTCACCCCTGGGTGTGACGTTCAAGGCACAGGAGGAGGATCGAATATGATGGCAAAAAAAGGTGTTGGAATTACCATCACGCAACATATCCTGAACCAGCAGCGGCAGAACCCCGAGGCCACCGGAGGCTTTACCACCCTGCTCTACGAGTTGATAGTAGCGGCAAAGGTCATCTCCAGGGAGGTGAACAAGGCCGGCCTCGCAGACATCCTGGGCGCCACAGGGAGGACCAACATACAGGATGAACAGGTACAGAAACTTGACATCTTCTCCAATCAGATCATCATAGAGCGTATGCAGCATATCGGCCAGCTCTGCTGCATGGGCTCTGAGGAGAACGCGGACCTGATCGACATCCCATCCAGGTATCCAAAGGGCAACTATATCATCGTCTTTGATCCCCTTGACGGTTCATCAAACATAGATGTTAACGTGAGCATAGGGACCATCTTCGGCATTTACAGGAGGAAGAGCGATGAGACCGACGTCGATCTCCTCATGAACGACGTGCTCCAGCCGGGCATAAACCAGGTGGCGGCAGGATATTTCATCTACGGGTCGAGCACCATGATGGTGTACACCACCGGAGGCGGTACAGGGGTACACGGGTTTACCCTCTATCCCAGCGTCGGGGAATTCCTCCTCTCCCACGAGAACATCCGTATACCTGAAAGGGGAAAGATATACAGCGTTAACGAGGGGAACTACGCCTACTGGGACGAAAAGACCCTGGCCCTCATGGACTACTTCAAGGGTAAAGACAAGGAGACCGGCAGGCCTTATACCTCCAGGTATATAGGAAGCCTTGTGGCCGATTTCCACCGTAACCTGCTCAAAGGCGGGATCTTCATGTACCCGGCGGACAACAAGGATCCTAAGAAGCCCACTGGGAAGCTGAGGCTCATGGTGGAGGCCAATCCCCTGGCCCTGGTGGTAAAGGAGGCCGGGGGATACGCCAGTGACGGCCACGGACCGATTCTGGAGATAGAACCAAGGGAGCTCCACCAGCGCGTACCGCTCTACATCGGCAGTAGAAAAGACGTTGAACTGGCAGAGAAGTTCATAAGCGGCGGAACAGGAGATTGAGGGGCCCGAACCATGGGTATCCTTTTCAACGGCTTTTGACAGAGTAGAATCTCTCCTCGGGCAGTTTGACGCACGTCAGCCTGTTTCCATATACGGCCCCCGTGTCAAGGCCGATCTTGTTCTGCGTTATCAGGGGCCTGGCAAAGGGCGTATGACCGAAAACAACCTTTTTGCCGAAATCGTAGAGAGATGAGATAAAGGGTTCCCTGATCCAGGTCATGTCCTCCAGGGACTGGCGAGCTATCTCTACTCCGGGCCTGAAGCCCGCATGAACAAGATAGTAATCATCCAACTCCAGGAAAGGCCTGAGGGAACGGAAAAAGGCCATGTGATCCGGGGGGATAAGGGGTCCCTCCACTTCCCGTCTCTCCGCCATATAGCTTTTCAGGGTCGTCATCCCCCTGTTGGCAAGGTAGAGGCTCCTCTCCTTACCGGCCAGGTAGTTGAGCAGCATTGCCTCATGGTTCCCCAACAGGCAGTCCACTCCGGGGTATCTTGCAATCAGATCAACGATGCAGTCTATCACCCCCTTTGGGTCACTCCCCCTGTCAATGCAGTCACCGATAAACACAAGGGAGTCCCGGCCCGGCCGCCACGGTATCCTGTCAAGGAGATCCTTGAGCATATCAAGGCACCCGTGTACATCCCCGATCACGAATGTGGTTTTCCCCTCCATCAGAACCCGAAGATGATGCGGGGCCGGTCCCTTGGGTCAAGACGGTGCAGACCGGCCTCACTGGCAGCGCTCATGGCGTTCCTGAACTCCCCGGCCGTAAGCCTGCGGCCGATCACCTCATCCCCGTGGGCATTACCGCAGGGTCTGTACTGATCCATCACGTTCACATAGGTATCAGGAGATATCTCACGGGCCAGAAACTCCATCACTCTTTCAGTGCCTGCCACCCCGCCAGGCATCACCAGGTGCCTTACCAGGAGCCCGCGGGTGGCGATCCCTTGGGCATCCACTTTCAGGTCACCCACCTGCCGGTGCATCTCCATGAGGGCTGCCCGGGTCCGTTCCCTGTAGTCAGGGGCGTTTAAGAACCGTTCAGCCCACCCGTTATCCCAGAACTTGAAATCAGGCATATAGATGTCAAAGATCCCGTCCATGAGGGCCAGGGTCTCCACGCTCTCATAGCCCCCTGAATTATAGACCAGGGGCAGGTTCAGGCCCTGTTCAACGGCCGGGATCAGGGCCTCAACTATCTGCACCACCACGTGGGTGGGTGTGACAAAGTTTATATTATGGCAGCCTCTCTCCATCAGCTCAACCATCATGGCGGCAATCTGTGAGGGCCCTGCCTCCACCCCCTGGTTCAGGTGACTGATGTCGTAGTTCTGACAGAAGCCGCACAGGAGATTGCAGGAACTGAAGAATATGGTCCCGGAGCCGTGCCTTCCCACCAGGGGGGCCTCCTCACCGAAGTGGGCGTTGTAGCTGGCGACTCTCGCCTTTCTCCCTGTGCGGCAGAAGCCGGTCTCTCCCTCCATGCGGTTCACACCGCATTCCCTTGGACAGAGGCGGCATGACTCCATCAGGGCCAGGCCCTTTTCAAGCCGTGCCTTAAGCTCTTTTTTTCTGTGGAGACGGAGGTAAGATGGTTCAGCCATTTTTTTCGACCCCCGAAACAAAATCCCCCTGACGGGACTCGGGTTCCATCAGGGGGATCGGATCAGGGCCTCAACCTGAAGGGCACTTTTCTAATCGCGCGCGGTCCCGAATATCCTCAGAAGCATCAGAAACAGGTTGATGAAGTCCAGGTACAGGGAAAGGGCCCCCAGGATGGCCCCCTTTCTCACCACGGCACCGTCAACGTCCGCGGGCTGGGTGAGGGCCATATTCTTGAGCTTCTGGGTATCGTAGGCGGTCAGACCCACAAACACGATGACCCCGATATAGCTGACTATCATGCTCATGGCGCTGCTCCTGATGAACATATTCACCAGGGAGGCGATGATGATGCCTATCAGTCCCATCATGAGAAACCCGCCGATTGAGGTGAGGTCCCGTTTGGTGGTCCAGCCGTAGATACTGCACCCCACAAAGGTGCCTGCGCAGATAAAGAAGGTGCTCACGATGGAGGTCTGGGTGTAGGCCAGAAATATGAAGGAAAGGGTCACCCCGTTCAGGGCGGAATAGATCACAAAAAGAGATGTGGCCGTACCCGCGCTCATCCTGGTGACCATCCCTGCCAGGGCAAAGACCATTCCAAGTTCAGCCAAAATAAGTACAAAGAAGATGATTGGATTACCAAAGATGAGACGCAGCAGGGTCTCATTATGTGAAACGTAGAAGGCCACAAATCCGGTGAGACAGAGCCCCAGGGCCATCCAGTTGTAAACACTCCTTACGAAGTCATTAACCAGTACTTCGGTTCGTGATCTGGTAACAGAAGCCTGTGCCATTTTTCCCCTCCTCTTAACCTTGATGGTCTCGGAAAACACCCTTATCTCGCGCAAAGGCGCACAGAACGCAAAGGAAAGATGAATGAGGTCAATGTGTTACCCCTGCGCCCTCTTGAGACTCCGCGAGAAATTCAGATCTTTTCCATCAGGCGTTAATCGTGTGCCTGAAAAATACCCTTGATTAGCCTGAACAGTCTAATTATAAATGCTCCAGGAAAAAGTTCAAGTTATTATTGACGCCCTGTGAAAACCCTTTGCTCCTCGGGCCCTGCGCCTTGAGCCTTACGCCTTGATTCAACATGACCAACACGAGACTGTACATCGTCATGGTCGGCCTCCCTGCCAGGGGAAAGTCCACCATTGCAAGCAAGCTCAGGGAAAACCTGATCAGAAACAAGATAAAAACCCGGATCTTCAACAACGGTGACCTGAGGAGGAAACTCAGCCCGAAGGACACCTCCTACCCTGAGTTCTACGACCCTGACAACAGGGACGGGGTTGAACTTAGGGAAAAGATCGCCCTGATCAACATCGGTCGGGCCATAACCTACCTGAAAAACAAGGGCCAGGTGGCCATTCTGGATGCCACTAACGTGAGCCTCAAGAGGAGAAAAAAGACCACAGAACTCCTCAAAGACCATCCCGTCCTGTTCATTGAATGTATTAACGAAGACGAAGAGATACTCAGGGCGAGCATAGACAGAAAGGTAACCCTGCCTGAGTTCAACCACCTGAGAAAAGAGGCTGCCGTGGAGAGCTTCAGGCAGCGCATAAATTACTACGAGTCCATCTATGCCCCTGTCAGGAAAGAGAAAAATTTCATCAGCCTGGACTCCCTGTACAACAGGATCAGGAAAGAGGAGATCTCGGACGACATCCCCTTTTACGACCGGATCAGGGATTTTCTGGTTACCGATACGGTCAAGAACCTCTTTCTTATCAGGCATGGAGAGACCTACTTCAACCTCCAGAACAGGATAGGCGGGAACTCGGGCCTTACTGAAAAGGGGAGGCAGCAGGCAGAGTCCCTGGCACGATTTTTCAAAAAGAAAAGAATCCCCGTAATCTTTACCAGCAAGAAAAAGCGAACAGTACAGACCGCCTTTCCCATAAAGCGTCAGCAGGATGAGTGCGTTATCATTCCCCTCGAAGAGTTCAACGAGATCGACAGCGGCATCTGCGAGTGCATGAGCTATGGGGAGATCCGCAACACCATGCCCGGGGTGTACGCGGCCAGAAAGGAGGACAAGTACAACTACATCTACCCCGAAGGAGAGGGGTACATCACCATGAAGGAGAGGGTGGACAGGGGGATCAAGAAGGCCCTCTATTTGAGCAGCAACCCCCGGAACATCATGATTGTGGGCCACAGGGCCGTTAACAGGATGATCCTCTCACATTTCCTCTACAGGCGGAAAGAAGATGTGCCCTATATCTACGTGCCCCAGGACAAGTTCTACCACATCGTGGCCACCCAGGACAAAAAGCTCTTTCAGCTAAGGAGTTACTGACCCCCTCATTTCCGCGTGTACTTCCCCATGAAAATGGCCCTGTCCAGGATATGACCCTCCATCTCCCTCAGGAGCTCCCTTTTTGTGAGGCCCGGGTTCAGGTTCAACAGGGCGTCCAGGGCGTAAAGCCTGAAGAAGTACCTGTGGGTTCCGCCCGGGGGGCAGGGCCCCCCGTATCCGATCCTGCGAAAGTCGTTTATCCCCTGTTTCCCCCCGCTGTCAGGCTCCCGCCGCGTGGGCACATTTTTAGGCAGTCCCCGGATCGACGCAGGGATATCGTAGTACACCCAATGCACCCACGTACCCGCGGGCGCATCCGGATCATCGCATATGAGGGCGAAGCTCTGGGTGCCCTCAGGGGGGCTTTCCCATGTAAGCGGAGGAGAGATATCCCTGCCGTCACAGGTGTATTTACCGGGTATCATGCCTCCCTCATCAAAGGCGGGACTCGTGAGCCCCATGGCTCTCCCCTGCCCGGCCCCGGCCATGTAAGGCTGGCCCAAAAGGCAGAAGAGCAAAAGAAGCACATAGACTGAGTGAAAGAACAGGTTCTTCCCTTGCATTTCATTACCTCCTCCCCTTCAATTGAACCCGGGAATTCCCACAAACATCTCAGCCGAAAAGGTATGAACAGACGGCCACTGCCGCGGCAATTCCCACCAGATCGGCGGTGAGGGCCGCTATCAGGGCGTGGCGTATGCGACGGACCTGGACGGCCCCGAAATAGACGGCCAGCACGTAGAAGGTGGTTTCAGTGGATCCCTGTAGCGTGGACACCAGGTAGCCCACGTAACTGTCCGGGCCGGTGCCAGGATCGTTTATGATGGAGGCCAGCACACCGTAGGCCCCAGATCCGGACAGGGGTCTCAGAAGTGCCATAGGCAGGGCTTCGGCCGGCATTCCCACCTGAGATGTGAGCCCGCCGATTGCGCTGACCATTGCCTCCATGGCGCCGCTGGCACGAAACATCCCCACCGCCACCAGGATGGCGACCAGATAGGGGATGATTTTCACGGCGACCTGGAAACCCTCTTTTGCCCCTTCCACAAAGACCTCGTAGATACGCACACGTCTGACAACACCGAAAAGGAGAAAGCCCAACATGAGCCCCGGGATAATCCAGGGTGAGATGGCCCTGCCGAAAAATATGGTCAATGGGATCAGGGCAATAAGGGCGCACGCCCCCATACAGCTTATCCACACGGGATAGGCGGTCTGTGTTTCATGCCCCGGCGCATCCTTTTCCGAACCAGAGCCCTCATCCTCGGTCATCTCAACCTCCGGAGGACGGCTCCTCCTGAACATGGACAGACGGCCATAGGCCCTGGCCCCCAGAATGGCCGCGAGGGTGGAGCACACCGTTGCAAAGAGGGTGGTTGGGAGGATCCCTGCGGGGTCCACAGACCCGGCCGCTGCCCGAAGAGCAATCACACCGGTGGGCAGAAGGGTCACGTTGGAGGTATTGATGGCAAGAAAGAGTACCATGGAATCGGTGGCCGTTCCCTTGCGGGGGTTCAGGCTGTCCAGTTCCTGCATGGCCCGGATACCAAAAGGGGTGGCGGCGTTTCCCAGTCCCAGGGCGTTGGCCGACATATTCAGGATCATGCTCCCCATTGCGGGGTGGTCCGGAGGAACGTTGGGAAAAAGCCGTACCATAAGGGGCCGGATAAGGCGCGCGATCACTGTCAGCATCCCGCCGGCTTCAGCCACCTTCATCAGGCCCAGAAACAGGGTCATCACACCAACCAGGCCCAGGGCCAGTTCCACAGAGCCTGAGGCGGACTCCACCATGGCCCTGGAAAGGCCCTCCATGGGGGAGACCGCATCGCGGGCCGGGACCCAGTGAACCTGGCGCCACCCAGCCGGTGCAAAGGCGATCATGGCGATGGCTATGAAGATGATGCTCATC
>DREN01000011.1 GCA_011051075.1 Deltaproteobacteria bacterium
CTTTAATGAGGCACTGGATATCTCCGGGATAATCCTCTCAAAGATGGAGGGGGACGCAAGGGGTGGGGCCGCCCTGTCCATAAGGGCCATCACGGGCAAGCCCATCAAGTTCGTTGGTGTGGGAGAAAAAATCAACGCCCTTGAGCCCTTTCATCCCGACAGGATGGCCTCAAGGATCCTCGGCATGGGAGATGTCCTTTCCCTTATCGAAAAGGCCCAGGACCAGTTCGACGAAAACGAGGCCAGAAAGCTGGAAAAGAAGCTCCGGCATAACGAGTTTGACCTGGAGGATTTCAGGACCCAGTTGAAGCAGGTGAAGAAGATCGGCTCACTTGAAGATATCCTGAGTATGATGCCGGGAATGGGAAAACTCAAGGATATGAAAAACCTCCAGCCCGACGAAAAGGAACTCATAAAGGTGGAGGCAATTATCAACTCGATGACCGCGGAGGAAAGGCGGAGGCACAAGATAATCAACGGGAGCAGGAGGCGTAGGATAGCAAGGGGAAGCGGAACCACGGTGCAGGACGTGAACCGTCTCCTTAAGAATTTTGTTCAGACCAAAAAGATGATGGAACGTTTTACAAAGAAAGGGGGGCTGAATATGCCGTCCTTTCTTGGCTGAGAAAGGAGAGGCGGCTTAGCCCGTACCTGAGAACCGGACTTAAGACAAAGAACAGGGGGTTTCAAAACAAGATGGCAGTTAGAATTCGGATGACAAGAATGGGCGCGAAAAAGAAACCGTTTTACCGGTTTGTAGCGGCGGACTCGGAGTCACCCCGGGACGGCAGATTCCTTGATATATTGGGGTACTACGACCCCATGAAGGACCCTGCCGTGGTAAAAATCCACGAGGACAAGATGAATTACTGGATCGAGAAAGGAGCACGGGTTTCAGAGGCAGTACAGGCTATTTTGAAAAGGGAAAGAAAGATGAAGTCCTAGACAGCGTCCAGTTGAGAACGTTTCCATTTAATCAAAATGGAGGTGAATCGAGATGAAGGAGTTGATTTCATATATCGCCAAGGCACTGGTTGATAAGCCGGAGGAAGTGACCGTCTCTGAAATTGAGGGAGAACAGACATCTGTTATTGAGCTGAAAGTAGCCAAAGAAGATCTGGGAAAAGTCATTGGGAAGCAGGGTCGCACCGCGAGGGCTATGAGGACAATTCTCAGTGCAGCCTCCACAAAAATCAGGAAACGATCGGTTCTGGAGATTATAGAATAGCCTTGAACTCAGGCGTATGGGATAAATTGCTGGTCTTGGGAAAGGTAACCAGGCCCCACGGTCTGGCGGGACTCCTTCGTGTCTGGTCCTACGCCCGTTCTGAGGAGTCATTTTTGGAGGCAGGGGAGATCTTTCTGAGGCCGGCTTCGGGTCAACTCCACCAATACCGGGTGCTCTCCGTCAGGGTCCACAAGGGTATAGTCTTGATGAATCTTGAGGGACTGGATTCCGTTGAGGAGGCCGAAAAATTCAGGGGCGCGGAGGTCCTGGCCCCATCCCGGAACATGAGCCGTCAAGAGGGGGAATATTTCTGGCGTGAGATTATCGGCCTAAGGGTTTTTTCAGACACGGGTGACTATCTCGGGACCGTCTCCCACATCATACCTGCTGGAAGTAACGAGATTTATGTGGTGAGAAACGGAGACAGGGAGATCTTCCTCCCGGCCACCTACGAGATTATCCGGGAGATCGACCTTGATGGGGGAAAGATGACCGTTTCCCCCATGGAAGGGTTGTTGGATTTAAATGAGGTTTGATGTCCTTACCCTTTTCCCTGAAATGCTTTCCGCATACCTGACCAGAGGGGTTCTGGGGCGCGCCATAAAGGGGGGGCTGGTGGGCGTCAGCCTGATCAACATACGTGATTTTGCCGGCGGGCCGCACAGGGTGACCGACGACCGGCCTTACGGGGGCGGCGAAGGCATGGTCATGAAACCGGAACCGATCCATCGCGCCCTCGAATCGGTGGACAGGGTAGAGGGAAAAAGTTCCGCCATACTTCTGACCCCCCGGGGAAAACCCTTTGACCAGGCCATGGCCTGGGAACTGTCGGAATGGGATCAGCTCATCCTTGTATGCGGCCGTTACGAGGGAGTGGATGAGAGGGTCAGATCCACCTGCATCGACATGGAGCTGTCCATCGGCGACTATATTCTCACGGGCGGGGAGTTGGGCGCCATGGTTGTCATAGATGCTGTAAGCCGTTTGATACCAGGTGTCTTGGGAGGAGAAAGGTCAAGCCTCCAAGACTCCTTTGAAGGGGGGCTCCTGGAATATCCCCAGTATACCAGGCCGAGGGTATTCCAGAACAAAGAGGTCCCGGAGGTCCTCCTGTCGGGAAACCATGAAAAAATTCGGGCGTGGAGGAGAGGGGAGGCCCTCAAAACAACCTTGAAGATGAGGCCTGATCTGCTCAAAAAGGTGGAACTGACCCCTGAGGACAAGGCCTTTCTATCTGAACTGCTGCGTGGGGAGGCGTAGTCTTGCGTCTCTACATGGGGCTTGTCCATTTTCCCGTTTATAACAGGAATTACCATAGGATAGCCTCTGCCGTAACCACGCTGGACATCCATGATCTGGGCAGGCTGGCCAGGACCTACGGCGTAAAGGGCCTGTTTATTATTACACCGCTTGTTGATCAGCAGAGGCTGACGGGGCGTGTCCTGAGTCACTGGATCTACGGGTACGGGGGCAGGTATAACCCGCACAGGAAAGAGGCCCTGGAACTTGTCCGCGTGAAGGCGGATCTGAGTGGGGCAGTGGAGGAAATCGAAGCCACAGAGGGAGAAACTCCCCTTTTGATCGCCACAGATGCCTCGGACCAGGGAGAACGTTCTATCTCTTATGGGGAGGCCGGGGCCCTTGTCCGGGGTGACAGGACCGTTATGCTGTTGTTTGGGACGGCGTGGGGCCTTCATGAGGATGTTATGAAAACGACCGATTATATATTAGCCCCGGTTTCAGGCAAACGGGGATATAACCACCTTTCTGTAAGGACCGCGGCTGCCATTATTCTGGATCGGCTAACCGGAGAGAGGTAAAATACACAGGAGAAAGAAATGAATATCATAGAAGCACTGGAAAAGGAGCAGATGCGCATCGATGTCCCCCAGTTCAAGCCGGGTGACACGGTCAAGGTACACGTTAAGATAAAAGAGGGGGAGAAGGAGAGGATCCAGGTCTTTGAAGGGGCCGTTATACGAAAGCGTAAGGGAAACACCGGCGCAACCTTCACCGTAAGAAAGGTCTCCTACGGTGTGGGTGTGGAAAGGATCTTCCCTCTTCACTCGCCTATCATTGATAAGATCGAAGTTGTTACCAGGGGCAGGGTGCGCAGGGCCCGACTCTACTACCTGCGGAAGCTGAGAGGAAAGGCCGCCAGGATTAAAGAGAAGAGGTTCTGATGCCGGGGACCCCTGCAGGATCCAGAGAAGATCATATTCCATGCCTGAATACGGGGAAAAGTGCGTTCTCCTGAGAACCTTTCCCTGTTCCCGGAAACAGCCGGTCTCCCTGGAGATGATCCGTTCTTTTATGAAAAACTGGCCCGCAGGGAGGGACACCGGGTGATAGCCGGCGTTGATGAGGCGGGCCGGGGCCCCCTGGCAGGGCCTGTTGTTGCCGCGGGGGTCATCCTCCCCCCTGATACGGATCTGTCTGAAATCAGGGACTCAAAGATGATGACCCCAAGGGCAAGGGACAGGGCATTTCAGGCGATATCTGCTCAGGCCCTGGCCTTGTCCGTGGGCGTTGTGTCACGCGAATATATTGATGAATTCAATATCCTGAAGGCCTCTCTTGAGGCCATGGCGCAGGCGGTGAAGGGCCTTGACCCAAGGCCGGAAATCCTTCTTGTTGACGGTATCCACCCTGTCCCACTCCCCATAAACCAGAAGTGTCTGAAAAAGGGCGACCAGATCAGCCGCTCCATCTCTGCCGCTTCTGTTATTGCCAAGGTATACAGGGACAGGATCATGGTTTCTTATCACAGGACCTTTCCCGTTTACGGGTTCCACAGGCACAAGGGATACGGAACCCGTCAGCACCTTGATGCCCTTAGCCGTTACGGCCCCTGCCCGATTCATCGGTTGACCTTCAAGGGCGTACTCAAGGACCCGGAACGGTTCACCGTTACAGGAAAGAGATGATCACGTTTACGGGGGAAGGCTGCTGAACCTGGAAGGGCTCAGACACCCAACCCCGTGGCCTAAGGACCGGATGTTTTGACAAGGGAAAGGCTCGAGTTAGGGGCATGGGGCGAAGATCTGGCCTTCAGGAAGATCAAGGCCATGGGGTACAGGAGAATAATCCGGAACTACCGGTGCCCTCTGGGTGAGGTTGACCTGATAGCCATGGATGGCGATACCCTGGTATTCTTGGAGATAAAGACCAGGAGGGGTGGGTCCACAGGCTATGCAAAGGAGGCCGTAAACGCCAGGAAAAGAAGACAGCTCTCCAAGGTGGCCCTGACATATATGAAGTCCAACGACTGTTGCGATACCAAGGCGAGGTTTGACGTGGTGGCCGTATCTCTGGACAAGAATGAACCTGAAATAGAGATCATAAAAAACGCCTTTGATCTGGCCTATTAGACGGAAATTCAGATGAACGACCATCATGCCGTCCATAACCCTGTCTCTCAATTGGAGGTGGCGAACCCGGATGAAAGGCCTGGAACCCTTTACGTGGTATCCACTCCCATCGGGAACCTTGAAGATGTTACTGTGAGGGCCTTGAAGGTTCTCAAAAGCGTTGAGGCCATAGCTGCTGAGAATGTGAAACGCTCAAGGAGGCTTTGTGAAAGATACCAGATCACCACCAGGATTATCAGCTACAACCAGCATAACCAGAACACAAGGACAGGGCAGCTTCTCGCGAGGCTCAGATCAGGCGCAGACCTTGCCCTTGTAACCGACGCAGGCACACCCGGGATCTCGGACCCGGGAGACTACTTGGTCAGGGGGGCCATAAACGAGGCTATCCCGGTCAGACCTGTTCCCGGTCCCTCCGCCGTAGTGGCGGCCCTGTCTGTGTCAGGTCTGCCTACGGCCCGTTTTGTGTTTCTTGGTTTCTTGTCAAACAAGGCGGGAAAGAGAAAAAGCGAACTCAAGAAACTGGCCGAGGAACCACGAACAATGGTTTTTTTTGAGGCCCCCCATCGCATACGTGCCATGCTGGAGGACCTGGGGGCCATATTGGGCCAGAGGGAAATGGTCCTCCTCAGGGAGATGACCAAGGTGTTTGAGGAGGCCCTGAGGGGGACCCCGGACCAGATTCTGCAATCCCTTACCCCGGATAAGACCAGGGGGGAATTTACCCTGGTGGTTGCGGGCCATGGGCCTGAAAAAAAATCTTCTGGTCTGAGTAGTGAGGCCTTAAAAAGGATCGGAGACCTCATCAAAAAAGATGAAATGAGCATCAGAGATATTGCGGAGCTTATCTCCAGGGATGAAAAAGTCCCTTACAGGCAGGTCTATAAGGCATGCCTCAATAGAAAGGACGGTCTTGAAGGTCTGGAAGAAAAAGAACTGATAAGGAAACTCAAAGTCAGGAACAACCTGGGGCTTCACGCCCGATCTGCGGCCAAGATCGTGGAGCTCGGCAGCAGGTACAGGTCGAGGCTTTTTCTCAAGAAGGATGGGGAAGAGGTTGATGGATCCAGTATCCTGTCGATTCTTACCCTTGCCTGTCCCAGGGGCACGGAGATGGAGGCCAGGATTGTCGGGGAGGACTCTGAGTCCTTCATGGAGAAGCTGGACGAACTGTTCAAGCGTAAATTCGGGGAGCGCGTATGACAACAGGACCTGCAACAGGGGAAAGAGAGCTGCGGGGAGTGGCTGTTTATCCCGATATTGTTATAGGCAAGGCCCATCTGATCGACAGATCCAGTGTGAAGATCCAGTACCAGTGCTTTGTGCACGACGAGGATGTGGACAGGGAGGTTGCCCGTTTCAAAGAAGCGGTCAAGACCGTGGAGAAAGAGTTTACGTCTCTAAAAGAGAATATGCCGGACAGGGTCAGGGATCAGAGCTTTATCCTTGACAGTCATCTGATGATCCTCAGGGACGGCATGCTCTACGATTCTACCATAGAGGCCATCTCAGAGGAGAGGATCAACGCCGAGTGGGCGCTCAAGAAATCCTTGGAAGAGATAGGTGAGGTCTTTGAAGAGATTGACGATGAGTATATCAGCAACCGGATCAGTGACGTGGAAAACGTTACGGACAGGCTCCTCAGGACCCTTTCCGGGGATACGGGCCACTGCCTCGGTGAGATAAACCAGCGGGTGATAATTGTGGCCCACGATCTCTCTCCCGCCGATACTACCGAGCTGAACACGGCCTGGGTCATGGGCTTCATAACCGATGTGGGAGGGAAAACCTCCCACACGGCCATTATGGCGCAGGCCCTGGAGATCCCCGCGGTTGTGGGACTTGAAACCGCCACTTCCCTGGTGAAGGACGGGGATCTTTTGATAGTTGACGGGAGCGCAGGGGTGGTGGTTATAAACCCCGATGACAGGGCCATCATACATTATCAGGAGAAGAAGCTCCAGCTCCAGGCCTACAGGTCCAGCATCGCAAGGACGAGCCACCTTCCGGCGGAGACCCCTGATGGGCACAGGGTGGCCATTACGGCAAACATCGAGTTCTTGGAAGAGGTGACTGCCGCAAAGGATTACGGCGGGGAAGGGATAGGGTTGTACAGGACCGAGTTCCTCTACCTGAGGGGGAGGGGATTCCCCGATGAGGAGGAGCTTTTTGAGGACTACCGGGAGGTAGTTGAGATCATGAGTCCGGCTCCGGTAAGCATCAGGACCCTGGACCTGGGAGGTGATAAATTTGCCTCGGAGGTTGCCATATCCGGGGAGAGCAACCCCGCCCTTGGTCTCAGAGCAATACGGTTTTGCCTGAGGGAGCCTGAGATATTCAAGGTTCAGCTTCGGGCCATACTCAGGGCCAGTGCCTACGGGAACATTCAACTGATGTTCCCCATGATCTCGGGTCTCCAGGAACTCATAGACGCAAAAGAGATACTGGGACAGGTCCAGGAAGAACTCGACAGGGATAAAATTCCCTATGACACCGGCATGGAGGTGGGGATCATGATGGAGATCCCCTCTGCCGTTACCATGGCCGAGGTCCTTGCCAGGCACGTCGATTTTTTCAGTATAGGGACTAACGATCTTATCCAGTATGCTCTGGCCATTGACAGGATCAACGAGCATGTGGCCTATATGTATGAACCCTTTCACCCGGCCATCCTGAGGATGATCAGGCAGGTGGTGAATGCCGCAAGAGACGCCGGGATAAAGGTTGCGCTTTGCGGAGAGATGGCCGGAGATCCCCTTTGTGTCTCCATTTTGTTGGGGATCGGGATCGATCGGCTGAGCATGAACGCCAGGGCAATACCCCTTATCAAGAAAATGGTAAGAGCAATACCCGTGGTGGAGGCCCGGGCCGACCTGAAAAAGATCATGGGCCTGAGTACCGCAAAGGAAGTGAGGGCCTACATCCTGGAGAAGACCAAACGCATGTTTCCGGAGTTGGAGGAAAAGGGCTATATTCTGGACTGATGACCGGTGAATGGGGGGGAGAAAATCCTGCCCTGCCCCCTGTTGTGCGGACCCAGACTGACCGGCCGAACGGGTATTTTCAATGGCAATGAAACGGGATGCTGGCATAAAGACCGTCTGTCGGAACAAGAAGGCGGGTCACGACTACTACCTGGAAGAACCCCTGGAGGCGGGGATTGTCCTTAAGGGGGCTGAAGTGAAGTCCCTCAGGGAAGGTCGGGCCAACCTCGTGGACAGCTACGCCAGGGTGAAGGGGGGCGAGGTATTTCTTTACAACATGCACATATCCCCCTACCCCTTTGCCCACGGTATGGAACTGGAGCCCACCAGGACAAGAAAGCTCCTCCTGAACAAGAGGGAGATAAAGCGGCTTATCGGAAAAACCGTGGAAAAGGGATACTCCCTCGTCCCCACCAGGGTCTACTTCAAAGGGGGCAGGGCCAAGGTGGAAATCGCCCTGGCCAAGGGAAAGAAGAAGTATGATAAAAGGCGGGTTTTAAAGGAAAAAGAGCTGAAACGGGAGATGGATCAGGCCCGCAAGCGAAACGGGTATTGACATTTCCCGTAAAAGTGGTTATTATGTGACCAACAGGCATTGCATAATAACGAAATCTTATCTTTTTAGCAGTACACATATCTCTCCATTTGTGAGGGGGCGAAACGGCTTCGACGGGGATAGTTGAAGTTCAGGTTGCATACCGAGGTTCCAGCTGCTCGTAAAACAGGTGGGCTTAACATAGATGCAGATGATTATGCATATGCCTTAGCCGCATAAACAGGCTAACGTCTTCTCGGTCTTTGCCTGCGTGACCGAACAAGACGTCGATTAGCAGGCTAGCTGATTCGCCGTACCTGTGGGACGGAAAAGCGAAAACTCACACAGGTTAGCCCTTTGGGAGCCATGCCCAATTGCGACCCTCAGGGCGAAACTCAAAAATTGGGCTAAGTATGTAGACGCCTGAATGGAATGTTTCCGGACCCGGGTTCGACTCCCGGCGCCTCCACCAGCCTTCGCTTGGAGCAAAAGCGGAAAGCGAAGGCTGCCGCGGCGTAGCCTTGAGCGAAGCCGGGCTCTCTAACCCAAAACCAGCTCCTCCAAGCTACGGCTCGGCACGCCAGCCCCAATC
>DREN01000265.1 GCA_011051075.1 Deltaproteobacteria bacterium
AAACAAGTTCCCGGGTCCGGTGAGCAGGCCCTGGGATAAGCGCAGGCATGGGCGGCAGGGCGTTTCGGAAAAGGCTGGGCCACTGTCAGTATCCTTTCCTGCCGGTCATATGACCGTCTACTTTCAAACGGTGTTCTTCAGCCCTCTTCCCTCCCTGAGGCGGGCGATATTCTCTGCCACTGCGCGACCCAGTGCGTTGAAAGACTGCTCGGTAACTCCGGCGGTATGGGGGGTTATTATCACACGTTCATGATTGAGGAGCGGGTGTTTCGGAGAGGGGGGTTCGCTGCTGAGCACGTCCAGGCCCGCCCCCGCGATGGTTCCTGCCTCCAGTGCCCCAAGGAGGTCCTCCTCGTTCAGGATGGGCCCCCGGCTGATGTTGATGAAGTAGGCGGTGGAACGTATTTTTTGAAAAAAGCTACTATCGGCCATTCCCCGTGTCTCCGGGGTAAGGGTAACCGTTGAGATGACAAAGTCGGCCTCTAACAGGAGCTGAGGGAGTCTGTCCGGTTTTGCGACAAGCTCAAGGCCGAGTTCCTCGGCCAGCCCGTCAGGGAAGGAGATGTCGATCCCCATGACCTTCATGCCCAGGGAGACCAGGCGCCTGGCAAGGGCCTTTCCCACCGCTCCCAGGCCGATGATCAGGGCTGTCCGGTCGATGAGGGCCATGCCCCTGGGCCGTCCCCACTCCCCCTTCATGAGGACCTGCTGGGCCGTCTTGAACAACCGGGCGCAGGCCATCATGAGAAACACACCCCCCTCTGCGGTGCACTCCGCGTGGATCGGGGCCTGATTTCCAGGCACGTTGGCCACAGGGATACCCCTGTTTGAGGCCGCCTCAATATCCACCCCCTCCAGGCCCACCCCGAACTGCTGGATCAGTCGCAGGCGCGGGGCAGAGTGAATGATCTCAGCGGTGATCCTGCACATGGAAGGGATCAAGACCTCTGCCCACCGGGCCTCGGTCAATACCTCTTCCCTCCGGCAGAAGCGGACCTCATCGCCGGAAAGGAGACGGTCAAGGATCTCGAACATGGCCGGAAACATGTCGTCACAGATCAGGATCTTCATTTTTTAAATCCCCATATAATCAGGCTTCTCACACTTCCCCCTCCGGCTATTCCTCTGCTGGGGAGGCAAACTCCCCGGCCAGGTCCACGAAGTAGGAGATGGTCTCCGGGTTTGCCATGGAGTCCCTGTTAACGGCCTTTTCCAGGGGGAATCCTGCCAGGATCTTCTTCACCGGCACCTCCAGCTTTTTTCCGTTAAGGGTCTGGGGCACCTGGGGGATGGCGAATATGCGGTCCGGCACGTGTCGGGGTGAGAGGGCCCGCCTGATACTCCTGTTTATCTTATCCCTCAGGGCCTCATCCAGATCGTAGCCCTCGCTGAGCACCACAAAGAGGGGCATGTGGTATTTCCCGTCCGGGGTTTCAAAACCCACGATAAGGCTGTCCTTGATCTCGGGAAGGTCCTCCACCACCCTGTAGATCTCGCTGCTCCCCATCCTCACCCCCTGCCGGTTGAGGGTGGAATCGGACCGGCCCTGGATGACGGCGCTCCCACGCGGCGAAAACCTTATCCAGTCTCCGTGCCTCCATACCCCGGGGTAGAGGTCGAAATAGCTTTCCATGTAGCGTTTGTTGTCCTGGTCGTTCCACAGAAACAGGGGCATGGAGGGCATGGGCTCTGTGATCACCAGCTCGCCCACCTGGTCTATCAACTCGTTTCCATCCTCATCAAAGGCCGCGGCCTTTATACCGAGGCCCCTGCACTGAAGCTCGCCGGCGTTCACGGGCAGGATGGGGACCGCATCAAGAAACCCGCTCACAATATCGGTTCCACCGCTGACTGAGGCCAGCCACACGTCCTTTTTAACGCTTTCATACACCCATCTGAAGCCTTCGGGAGAAAGCGGCGACCCCGTGGAGCCCAAGACCTTGATACTGCTGAGATCATGCTGCCTGCCGGGCTCCATTCCCGCACCCATGCACGCTGTAATATAGGCGGCGCTGGTGCCGAACAGTGTAAAACGCGCCCTCTCCGCCAGGTCCCAGAGCAGATCCATGTCAGGATAGCCCGGGCTCCCGTCAAAGAGGACCGGAGTTGCGCCCATGAGCAGGGAACCCTGAACGATATTCCACATAACCCACCCGGTGGTGCTGAACCAGAAAAACCGGTCCCCGGGGTGCACGTCCATCTGAAGACCCTGGAACTTCAGGAACTCCAGGAGTACCCCCCCGTGCCCGTGGACGAGCCCCTTGGGAAGCCCGGTGGTGCCCGAGGAGTAAACGATCCAGATGGGATGGTCAAAGGGCACCTGTTCGTAAACAAGCTCCCCTGCCCTGCCGAGCAGGTCGTCCCAGAGAACCACCTTCTTCAGCCCTTCAAGATCCACTGCCCCGCCGGCCCTGCTCAGATATGGCACCATGACCGTCTTCTCCAGGGACGGGAGGACCCCCTGCAACTGGGTCACGGCGGATCGGCGCTCAAATGCCTTCCCCCCGTACTGGTATCCGTCCACCGCAAAGAGGATCTTGGGCTCTATCTGCCTGAACCGGTCAATGACGCTCCTTGTCCCGAAATCCGGAGAGCAGCTTGACCAGATTGCGCCGATGCTTGCCGTGGAAAGAAAGGCGATGAGGGTTTCAGGGATATTGGGAAGGAAGGATGCCACCCGGTCGCCTCTCCTGACCCCCATATCCCGCATGGAGGCTGCCACCGATGAGACCCGAGCGTAGAGCTCGTCCCAGGAAAGCCCCGAAAGCGGCACGGTCTCGGACTGGAACAGGAGGGCCGGATGATCGGTGGTGGCGCGGCGGAACACGTGTTCCACGTAGTTGAGTTCGGCCCCTGAAAACCACTTTGCAGCGGGCATCTTCCCATCAAGGACCTTTTGGTAGGGTCTTGAGGCCTTGATCTGGTAGTAATCCCAGAGGGACTCCCAGAAATCCCCGATGTTCGCCACAGACCACTGCCACAGGGTGTTATAGTCGTTGAACTTAAGGCCCCGTTCCTGTTTCAGCCAGGCCATGTAGTCAGTGATGTTGGCCTCCCTTTTCAGCTTTTCAGAGGGCTCCCAGAGGAGGGTCCCCTCGGTGATGGTTCTCGTGTCCATTTCTTCTCCCTTTTCTCCGAGTGTTCAAACCCCTCGGACTGTTATCACTATCGTTTCCACGTCCCTTTGCCCCTGAACCCTCATACCACTTTCATTTGGGGGCTCATTTCAGATACAGGTTCTTGAGCCGGTTGAGGAATTCCCTGTCGCGCTCACGAACGGCCCTGTCCAGTTCTTCCTGCGAAAAATCGCGGGTGTAGTCGTAAAAGCCCTTTCCGCTTTTAATCCCGTCGTTACCCTGGGACGTAAGCCGTTCCAGTGCCCTCGGGGGCTCTGTGGAACTGTTTATAAGGGGAAAGAGGTTTTTGCACACGTTGAGCCAGAGCTTGAGTCCGCCAAGGTCCATGGTCATGAGCGGTCCAATGCTCGCCAGGCGAAACCCTATGCTTCCCCGCACGGCCCTGTCAATGTCTTCCGCGTCTGCCACGCCCCTCTCATACAGATTCAGGATCTCCCTTGCCATGGCCATCTGAACGCGATTGACCAGGAATCCGGGGACCTCCTCTTTGATCCTCACGGGTACTTTTCTGATCTTTAGGAGGAGGGAGTAAGCCGTTTCAAAGGTTTCCTTACTGGTCCACCGGGCCCTTACTACCTCCACCGTAGGGACGATATGGGGCGGATTAAACCAGTGGGTCGTTACAAGCCTTCCCTTCTCTTTGACCAGGACCCCGATGTCTGTAAGCCGGAGGGAAGAGGTGTTGCTGGCGACTATGGCGTCCTTGGTGCAAAGGGAGGTTACCTCTTCAAAGAGCCTCTGTTTCAGTTGAAGGTCTTCCGGGGCGGCCTCTAATATGAAATCGCCCGGTCCGGCGCAGGACTCCAGATCGGTGGTGGTGGTCAACCTGTGAAGGCAGGTGCCGATTTCCCCCTCCTTTATGAGGTCGAACTCGGAAAAGAGCCTCAGGTTCTTTTCTATATGGGACCTGGCCGTGTCCAGGACGGAATCCTTGATGTCATAGAGGCTCACGGGGTATCCCGCCATCAGGAAGCTCTGGGCAATTCCATGCCCCATGATTCCCGCCCCCAAAACCGAAACCTTGTGAATATCTTCTATCTTCATGCCCGACTCCCTTATCATAACCGACCGTTCATGGTGATGGACCCGGTTATATCTTATCTGCGAGGAACTCTTCCCTTATGACCCGCTTCAGGGTCTTACCCGCGATGTTCCGGGGAAACTCCTCCATGATGATTACCCTGGAGACACGCTGAAACTTGGCGCTCACATGTTCGTTGATCCAGGCCACCAGTTCTTCCGGAGTCACTGCGCCGGGAGCGTTGAGGGTAACGGCAGCAACGGGGGTTTCCCCCCATTTTTCACTGGGGATGCCGAATACCGCGGCCTCAAGCACCGCCGGATGCTGGACCACGATCTCTTCAATATCCCTGGGATAGACGTTCACTCCCCCTGAGATGATCATATCCTTTTTACGATCCACCAGATACAGGAAACCGTCTTCGTCAACGTATCCCATATCTCCGGTGTAGAGCCATCCGTCAACAACGGCCTGTTCTGTAAGATCAGGGCGTTTGTAGTACTCCTTCATCAGGCTCGGCCCGCGGCCCACTATCTCACCCACCTCTCCGGCCGAGACCTCATTTCTGTCCTGATCCTCGATCCTCATCTCGTAAAAGGGGGTGGGCACCCCCACCGAGCCCGTCTTGGCCTCATAATCGTTTTTGTCGAGTATGGTCAAAAAGCCTTCTGTCAGTCCGTAAAGCTCATAAAGTCTGTTGGGCAGGTGCCTGATCAGTTCGTCCTTGTGCTCCCTGTGAAGGGGGGCCCCCACGGAACATATCATCTCCAGGGAGGAGAGGGCCTCAGCCGAGAAGTTGGGGGAATGAAGCACCGCCACTATCTGGGCAGGCACCATCATCACATGGGTTACCTTTTCCTGTTTCACGGTCTCAATGAACAGGTCAGTATCGAACTGCCGGTGAAGTATATAGGTGGCCCCAAGGAACATGGACGACATGAGGGTCACAAAGGCCCCGTTGAACACGATGGAGCCGGAGTGAAGGACGACGCTCTCGGGGGTCATTCGGAAGATGGAGGGAAACAGGGTGCAGTACATGGACCTTATGTGGTGGGTCAGCACTATACCCTTTGGTTCGCCGGTGGTCCCGCTGCTGTAGATGATGTTGTAGACATCATCGGCCGAAATCTCGATACCCTCCGGGTCCAGGTCGATAGAGGCCTCCTTGAGGGCGTAGTAGCCCCTGTAACCGGGCGTTTCGGTACTGTCCGTCAGGATATAGTTCCCCTCCGGAATCGCGGGTAGATGGGGCCTGATCTGGTTTAAGGTGTTTACAAAAGCGGAGTCTGTAATAACCATCACCGTGTCGGAATCGTTGAGAAGCGACACAAGCCCCTTGCCTAAAAGAAGTGTGCTCATGGGCACCACAACGGCCCCGATCTTGGCCGCTGCCCAGTAGATCTCAAGGAGTTCCATGCAGTTGGGAAGGAGTGTCGAGATCTTGTCTCCCTTCCCTATCCCGGCCTGAAGCATGGCGTTTGCAAGACGGTTTACGCTCTGGTTGTACTCCCTGTAGGTGAACCGGTTATCCTCAAAGATGAGGGCAAGCTTTTCAGGTTGGTATCTGGCGTGTCTGCTCAGAAGGTTTCCTATATGCATAAAGTGCTCCTTTCCCTGAATACAGACATCGTTAAGTGGTTAAGTCGTTGAGTGGTTAAGTCGTTGTTATGATTGATCATACCCATGATTGCCCTGAAAATTGGACAGTCAGCATTTGAAAAACCATAACATCCTGAAATAGTAGAATATATTTTCCTACTCAACCATTTAACCACTCAACTATTCAACGAGGTCTGGAATATTGATTGGTTCACTCTTTTTGACCTCAATATGGGTCACCTACGAGACCCGGCCAGGGGAGGCCCCTTCCATCTGAACAGCAGGATCCCCAATCACTGGAAGCGCCTGCTGTCCTGCTTTCTACCCGGCCCCCGGCTCTTCTCCGTCCCTCTCGTGGGATCATCCCTCACCTCCCGGCTGCCAGCAGCCATTACCCGTGCCGTCAGTTTGACATCATCTTAGGCAGCCACAGGCAGATCTCCGGAAAAACAATGATGAGTATTACCACCAGTACCTGAATGCCCACAAAAGGGACAATCCCCCGGTACATCTCGGGAAGATCCAATCCCACGTTTATTCCCTTCAGGTAAAATATGGAGTAGGCAAAGGGCGGCGTGAGAAAGGAGATCTGCAGGCTGGTGCAGATAACCAGACCCACCCAGAGGGGATTAAACCCGAGGCCCATGAGCATGGGGGAAAAGATAGGCACAATAATCATGAGTATGCCGATCCAGTCTATGAACATGCCTAAGAAGAGGATGATGAGGAGCATGGTGATGAATATTCCCCAGGGCCCCAGGCCAAAGGATTCAAGGGTGCTGGTAATCACATTACCGCACCCGGCGCTCAAGAATGCCCCGGTGAACAGGCTGGCCGCAACGGCGATAAAGACGATCATGGCCGTGACCCTTATGGTCACATAACAGTTTTCCTTGAAGGTCTTCCAGGTGAGACCTTTATAGACCAGGCCCAGTAGAGTGGCCCCGATGGAGCCCACGGCCCCTGCCTCGGTGGGAGACGCAACCCCGAAGAAGATCGAACCCAAGACCAGAAAAACCAGGAAAAGGGGTGGGAGAAGGTACTTGCACCCGTCTATCAAGGATTCCCTGGTGAATATGGCCTGACGCTCATCAGCGGCCATACTCGGCCCCATGGCGGGATCTATGGCACACCTGATCAGGATATAGATGATATAAAACAGCCCGAGCATAATTCCCGGAATAATTGCCCCCGCGAACATCTGCAAGACAGATACCCCTGCCATGGGGGCGTAAAGGATCAGCATGATGGAGGGGGGAATCAGTATCCCCAGGGTGCCTCCGGCACACACACTTCCGCTGGCGAGAGACTTCGAATACCTGGCCTTGAGCATGGAAGGGACAGCCAGAAGCCCTATGGCGGTCTCTGATGCCCCCACCACGCCGGTGGTTGCGGCAAAAATAACGGCAAGGACCACCGTGGCTACGGCCAGACCCCCGTTGATCCCTCCCATCCACCTGTGCAGGATCCGGAAGGCCTTTTCAGCCACCCCCGAGGACTGCATCATGTTGCCCATGAATATGAAAAGGGGAACCGCCGCCAGGATATAGGCGGAGAGGATGCCGTCCATTACCCGGGGGGCAATCATGTACATGAACCCAGGTCCCGTTGTCAGGAGGCCAAAGAAGATCCCCACGGTGCCCACGCCGAATGCCAGAGGAAAGCCTGCCAGCAGCACCAGCAGGCTCGCAATCATAAGTACGGTTGTCAGCTCAGGGCTCATGAGGCTCTCCTTTCACTGCCACTACGCATGCCCTCAGGAATTCCGCAATTCCCTGCAGGTAAAAGAGGAAGATGCCGAATAGAATGGCCATCTTGAAGGGCGCCAGGGATGGCCTCCAGACACTTGCATGACTCGTCTCTCCGTGCATCAGGGCCCACAGGGCGTTCTGTCCGCATTTATAGATGAGGATGGAAAAAAAGGGGAAAAAGAGGAAAATATAACAGATCACGTCCATTCTCGCCTGTCCCCTCCTCGAAAGCCTGCTGTAGAGCAGGTCCATTCGCACGTGCCCCTTGAGGTAGTGACAGTAGGCGGCTCCAAGCATGGTGTAGCTGCCGTAAAGCATATAGGTAAGGTCATAGGGCCAAAAGTTGGCCTTGGCAAAGAGATACCGGACGGTGATATCATAACCTATGGCGAGGGTGAGAACCACCACAAGGAAACTGGCGCATTTTCCGGTCCACTCGCTGGCACGGTCTATGACGCGGAGGAACTTCTCCATGGGAATACACCTCCTCTCCATGGCCTTTTCCAGCGGGGCTGCACCTCTGATGAGGGCAGCACAACTCCGCTCAAAAAGCATCACATGGTGTTTTATTTGGGAGTCTTGAGGGGCGCTGTTTTCAATACCTCTAATCCCAACCCTCAACCAGTTCTGAAATGGCAGGGGAGATCACCGTTACTCGGGGCTGATACCCCTGCCTTTTTCCAGCATCCAGGTTTCAGGGCCTTCTCCAGAGCCTAATGGGGGAGGCTGTAGAGTTTATGATAGGGGTACCACTGTGCGCCGAAGGCCTTGATGGAATTCCATACCTTGGCGAAGTTCTTGTCCTTGGAGGCGCGCTTGTTCAGGTATTCCTCGGCCCATTTCTGCATGGTGGTTATGGTTTCAGGATCCAGGGTAACCCAGGTGACCCCCTTTTCCTGCAGAAATTTGATCGCCTCGATATTCTTCTTTTCCATCCAGAGCCATTCGTCCAGTCTGCTCTGCTCCACGGCCGCCTTGAGGGCCGCCTTCAGGTCATCGGGCAGGGCCGCGTAAGCCTCCTTGTTGATTATGAGCTCTGTCTGGGAGGCGGGTTGGTGGATACCGGGCAGCATGACGTACTTGCATACCTCCCAGATGCCCAGGGTCTTGTCAAAGGCGGGGATGGAGTACTCGGCTGCGTCCAAGACCCCCCTCTGGAGATTGGGCATGATCTCTCCAT